>JBDRDH010000154.1:0-50507 GCA_043820985.1 Planctomycetota bacterium | reverse complement strand
CGCCGTCCCTTTCCAGCCCACGGATCTTCCCGGGCGCGGGGGGCCCACCCCCGAGCCGCAGCGCGCGAAACCGGGGGGGGGGCTGGGGGAGGTATTGAGGGTTCAGGGTTCGGGGTTCCGGTTAAAGGAGGGGGTGAGGGTGCCTATAGTATGTGTTGTGGGATAGCCCTGCCGTTTTTCTTAATTCTGAATTCGCTATTCTGATTTTCCGCGATACTCGCAGCGGCTGGTGCAGGTTTCGTGGATGATGATGGCGGAGAGAAGTGGTAGCGCGGTTTTCAAGCGTTGCCAGATCCAGCGGGCCAGCATTTCGGCGGTAGGATTTTCGAGGCCGGAAATCTTATTGAGATGGCGGTGATCTAGTTCTTCGCAAATGGGAGCGAAGGCGCGCTTGATCTCGCCATAATCGACCAGATAGCCGCGCTGCTCGTCGACTTCACCCGCCACGACCACTTCGATTTTGAAGCTATGGCCGTGCAGTCGCCGACATTTGTGGCCCTCGGGGAAGGTTGGCAATGAGTGGGCCGCCTCGAATGTGAATTCCTTGCTCAGGCGAACGTGCATTGTGTTTCTCGCGTGCGCTTATGGGGGCCGGATTACACGCCGCGGATTGCATTCGGCCAGATAAGTTTGTGCAATTGCAGGCCGAGCCGCACATCCAGGCGATCCGCCAATATCCAGCCCGCCAACTCGTCCGATTGGACTAGTCCAAACGCGGGGGTAAACAGAACGCTACAACGTTTCGGGAGATCATAGCGGGTAATGACGTCTTTGGCCCAGGCATAGTCGTCATGGCTGGAGATGACAAACTTCACTTCGTCCCCCGCTCGCAGTAATTCCAGATTTGGCCAGTAATTGTGATCCGCCACTCCACTGTCTGGACATTTGATATCCAAAATGCGGGCAACTCGGGGGGCAACCTCGGTGATAGATAGTGTGCCGGATGTTTCCAGCAGGACAGTTTGGAACTCATCAGCCAGGCGGGTCATCAATTCGTATACTGGCGGCTGCAAGAGCGGCTCGCCGCCGGTGATTTCAACTGTCTGGCAATTGTAAGCGCGCACGCTGCTGATAATTTCATCGAGCGACAAAAGGGTGCCTTGTTCGTATGCGTGGGCGGTATCGCAGTATTTGCAGCGCAGATGACAGCCGGTCAGGCGAATGAAGGCACAACGCATCCCGGCGCGTGTGCCTTCGCCCTGAATGGAATGGAAGATCTCGTTAATCTTCAGGCGTCTAGATGCGCTCATGAGCGGAATCCGCAATCAACTCTTAGGTCCGTGCCACGCACGATTGACGATCAGTAATATCTTATCTTAACAATAACGACGGGATAGTAAGTCGGCGGCCCTCAAGGGCCGACTCAGTGTATCCACAAAAGCGGGAATACGCGGCCATACATATTTTTCCAATGTGGTGTTTTCACTAAAGTGTCGGTTTTAATGGCAGAGCACGGAGTGTGTGTTATACTATATTATGCGGACGGCGCGCGGTGTGCACTGGTTTCCCCCCGACCAGTCGCACCCCCCGTCCGCATCTTTTTGAACTACTTGCGGGGTGAACCGGTCATGCTTTTTCCGAGTCAATCCGGTTTCCAACGCCATTGGACGCCGGCGGGAACCTGGCCGTAGCGGTAGGCATTTTCCGCATTTCGCGTGTTATGACTATCGCCGCCGAATAAACCCCATTCAACCGGTCCGATCTGCCTAGTGGCGAAGCAGTGGAGCCAGCCGGCCTGATCGGCTACGAGTAGTTCCAGGAGGTTGTCGCCATCCACGTCGGCGATAACCGGGGCACACTCAATGGGAGCTTCAAAAGTCATGCGGCGCAGACAATGACCCTCGTGTGAAATAACGCTGAGAAAACCCCGCGAAACGCCATCGGCATCGGTATCGATCGAGGCCACCACAATCTCAGTTTGAGAGTTCTTGTTAATATCCGCCAAGGCCGGCGTGGCCCAGATGGCGCCGCGTGGCGCGTAACGCCAGTGCAGGCCACTGACATCAAGGGCGCACACCGCCGCCCGATAGCCGGCGGTGGAACTGGTGGGGCAGGCCATCAGCAACGGCGGGCCATTATCGCGCGCCAGCGTCCGTAAGCCGCCGATAACACTCTCCCCTTGCCAGGTGTACAGATCCCAGGCCGGTGTCGTTACCCAATGGTTATTGGCACATGTCACCGACCAGATGCGCGCGGTACGGTCCGCGATGAAAATAGCGGCGACGACGCCGGCGCGCTGGCCACGGAACAATGGCCCGGATAACGAGCCGGCCATCGTGCGACCTTCCCAGCACACCTGGCCATTTCGAATTGACAGAATGCGCATGTTGCCGTCGGGCAGAGTAACACTCAGAACGCGGTTCCCATCCAGCTCTCCAGCCGCCATGGCAGCGCCTACCACGCGGCCGGATCCACGGGCCCGCTGCCCACCCCGCTGTGCCGGTGTAACCCAAACGGTGCGTCCCGTGTGACCACTGAAAGCCACGACGCGGCCGGTGTGAGTGACCGCGATCACATCAGCAATCCCATCGTGGTTTATATCGATTGACAATGGCGGCCCGCCGAGCAACTCGCCAACATGGCCGCTCCAGCGCTGATTGCCATCTGGTTCAACACAGTAGATCCAGCCACCACGGACGGCGACAAAGAGGCAGTCATCGCCGGCGGCGATGCCGAGGACATCCCGCAGGCGCCCATCCGGTGGTTCGAAGATCAGCGTCGCCTGGCCATTTTGTCCGTCCACGCGCACCAGTCCATCCGCCCGGTCATACTCATCATCAAAGGTGGCGCCGAGCGAAGCTACATAGATCTGGCCGTCCAGGGGAATGATCGTGGAAAACCAACCGGTCAAGCCAATGGGAGCATGCCACTTGGGTATTAATGTGATGCGCTCTTTGGAACTCACTTCCGGTTGCCGGCCGCGTTGCAGACGTTGGTGGTTCTTGAACCAGCGCCGCCAGTCGGCCAGCCGGTCGCCATAGTCCACGCCGGCGACGCGGGTTAACAATGCCCGCACGCGGCGATCGCCCAGCGGGAAGCGGGAATAAAGATGGACAATCAGATCATCGCGGCGCGGTTGCCAGCGGCGCGCGGTGCGGCGCTGCCACTCATCCAGGGCGGCCACGGTCTGGTCGGTGGTATCCACATTTGTCAGCAGCTCCAACCCTTGCCGCACAACTCGATCAAGCACGGCCCGGCGCCAATACCAGCGCGCCGCAATCACACTCACGACCAACAGCACCAGTACTACCAACGTGGTGACAAGCTGACGGCGTGGCGAACGTTTCAGGGGAACTGGTTGTACCGTTTTTCGTCTGGCCACGTGAATAACCGCTGGTGTTAGGGATTGTCCGACTTGCACACTCCGCGCTGGCGGAATTCTACCGCAGGGCATTGGTCGGGGGCAGTCGGGGGCTGGCACCAAATAATGGCTGGTATCCCAATTGATGGGCGCGCGCCAGTATGCCGACATTTATCCACAATGCAAGTCGTTTGCCAATAAATGGTCCCAGGGTTATTGACAGTCGGCGGGCAATCTTTCTCGGGGCTCTCGGCCGGGCACGGCTTGGCGTTACGCGCCAGGCATGGTAGTTTCGCCAGCGCTATTATTGAAGCGAGGAGAGTCCAGAATGTCATTTGCTTCCGGATTGATTTCTTATCAGCGGTTCTTTGTTGATGGCCACATGCCGGCGGATGTGAACAAAAAGTTTATGTCGTCGGTTGAGTCGCGGTCTTTTGGGCGCGCGAGCCCGAGACCGGATGATACGCAGATGGGCTGGATTGGCCCCGGGCACCTGCTGGAAACGGATATCGTCGCCGAGCGCGTCGCCTTCGGCCGATTTGCGCATCTGGCTGTACGGATCGATCGTTTGCGGCCACCGGCGAACGTGCTCAAGGCGTACGCACGCATCGAGGAAGAAGCCGCACTGACCGCCAGCGGGCGTGAATATCTCAGCCGTGGTGAACGGCAGACGGCGCGCGAAGCCGCCAAACTACGGGCCGAGCAGGAGACGCGCGCGGGCGGATTTCGGCGGATGAACTCCTACCCAGTGCTGATCGATCTGGAGGGCAAATATGTGTATCTGGGAAACCAGGGCCTGGGCCTGGCGGAGAAGTTCGGGCAGCTTTTCTCCGAGACTTTCGGGAGCACTCTGGAACCGGCCGGTCCGGAACAGGTCGCGGCGCGGCAAATGGCGCGCGCCGAGCGCTTGCGGGCCCTGGAGAGCCTGACACCCAACCACCTGGTCGATCCGCCGCGGGGATTTATGGATGAGCCGGCGGACTTGGCGACGGGCGACCTGGAATTTCTCGGTCACGAGTTTCTGACGTGGTTGTGGTACCAGACGGACCAGGACGAGGGACCCTTGCGCATACATTCCGGCGATGATGTCACGACCATGATTGAACGCACAGTGCGGCTCAAATGTGATTACAACCTGACGGGCACGAATGTGATTACGGCCGACAGCCCGACCACTCTGCCGGAAGCCAAGTCCGCGCTGGCAATTGGCAAGCAACCGACGCGGGCCGGTTTGATTCTGGGGTGCCCATTGGGTGAGTTTCGGTTGACGCTCGACGGTCCGCGGCTGGCGGTTTCGAGCCTGGTGTTGCCGGAAAGCGACGCCGCCCAGGATGCCCGGGCACGGCTGGAGCAACGGTTCGAGCTGGTGACGGATGTGGCCGGCCTGCTGGACGCGCTGTTCGAGGTTTATATGCTGGAACGCACCGGGCGCAAGTGGAGTGGCCTGGCGCGGGCCATGTCAAAATGGGTGTGTGGGAATGGGGCGCAAAAAACCCGACGAGGCCGGTCGGCGTAGATGTAACGGGCGGCTCAGGAGCCGGGGGGTTGGACGGGGGTTTCGGTGCCGGAGTCTGGCCGATCAATATCGCGGCGCGGGTGGGCGGCGCGGTATTCCTTCATTCCCGGCGGTTCGGGGAAAGCCTTGGTGACGTCGAATTCCCACATGTCGCATTCCTGCCGCAAGTAGGGGATGAGATCGTCATAGACCGATTGTTTCAAGCGGAGTGGGGCCACGCGCCAGAGGTGCGACTTGCGGATGGTGACGTTGGAGTCATGCAGGCGCGGATCGGCATTAACCGGGAGCATGGCCAGCCAGTCACGAAAAGTGTCGATCTGCATATCACGGAAAGGGGGCAACTGCATGCGCGGCCCGGTCTCGCCATGATGCTCCTTCATGTACTCCTTGTGGAAGTCGAGGGCCTTGGCGACCAGGCGGTTGTAGGGCGTGATGTTTTCGTTGGAAAGTTCGGTATAGGCCCGGTAGAGCAGGTTTTCGATGACGCGGTTGGTTTCGCGCTGACTTTGAATAGTCTCATAGAAGGATGCGAAGATGAAATCGCGCAGCGGTTTGAGGTAGCGGTCCTCGGCGGAGCCGTCCGGGCGGTAGGCATAGTGCGTGCGGAGGTACTCGTAATAGTGTTCGGCCTCATCCATGCGATCGGCGAAATAGAGCATGCGAATCGCTTCGGAGAGAAAGTTGACGTGTCCGGTGCGAAAGACCTGGCCGGCGCCGCTGGCGTTGCCGGGATCGGGATCGATCATGGGCCCGTAGACGATGAAGGCCCGGTGCATGGGCTCGATGAAATCGACGTCGGGCGCGAAGTTGATGTAGGACTTGTGCACGTCCTCGGGGTTGGGCTCGAAAATGACCTTGTTGCGGTTGAACAGGTTGCGCAGGCTGAAAAAGATCAGGCGAGCGGTGTTGGTCTTGTCATTCTCGAAGTTACTGGGTGTCTCGCCGCCGACTATCAGGCCGCGGGTGACCCAGTACAGGCTCTGGCTGTCGACCATGCGCCAGTCCAGCGGGCCGAATGACTTGACCAGCTCGGCCATGAAGGCGGCATCGAGATTGTAGACTTCATCGAGAATCTTGCGTTGCAGAAAACGCACCAGGGCCTGACCGGCGGGATTGCCGGCCCGAGCGCCAATGATCTCGTCCAGTAGCTCCAACTCCCGCTCGGCGTGAGTGATCTCCTGATCCTCGGCGTCGCGCTTGATGCTTTCGCGTAGCGCGGGCGTATCGACCAGTTGGCGATAGCGGGCGAAGAAGGTGAATGCCAGGCCATCGGGACGCCAGTAACGGTCCTCGGTTAAGGTGTCGTCGTCGATCTGTACACCGATCTCCCGCAGGCGGGACACCATGGCACGGATTTCCGGGAACTGGGTATACAGCTCTTCCAGGGTCGCGGGGGCATCGGCGATGGCCTTGATGGCGCTATACACGGCGGTGACGGCCGCGCGGGCCGCGGGGGACTGAATGCTCTCGAACTCATCCGGGGCCAACTCCGCCCAACGCTCCTCGACCGTCTTGGTGGTACGATAGGGCACGCCTTCCTCGGCGGCGCGCTGCTGGCGACGTTGCTCGTGAGATTCAGCCAGGGTGCGGGCCATTTCCATCAGAGGATCGTCGGCGGCATCGAACACCACCGGCTCATAATCTTCCTGGGTGGGAACGAGGGCGCGCAAAGTGGCCAGGCGCGGGCCGAGGAGCAGGTGCATGCGCCAAGCCCAGTTGCGCTTGTAGTCCCAGTGGAAATCGTCAGTGTTTTCGCTCATCTTGTTGTTGAACGTCCACGCCAACTGCTTGTAGAGGTTGACGGCGCGCTCGTTGTTGGGAATACCCTGGTCACGCAGCAGCTTGACGCCGTTGTAGACCCAATTCCAGCGTTCCTCCGGGGTGAAGGTGGTGACCGAGATATTCCAGGCCATGTTCCAGGATTGGAACTCCCAGACCGCGGGGAAGTGTGGTTGCAGTATGCAGATCCACTGCGCGAGTTGCATGGCGTCGTGGAAGCGGCCCTGTTCTTTGTAGTTTTCCGCCCGGATGAAGGCGATATTGGTGATCAGGCTGCGGAAAGCGCCGAAGGCCTGGATGGCGAAGGCATACTCAGGGGGCGCATTTTTGTGCACATCCGTGCTGCCGTAGATATTAAGCGACTGGCGGCCCTGGTTAATCGCCGGCGTAATGGTCGAGGAGATGAAGACCAGCACGACGCAGAGCAACAAGGCGATGAGTTGTACAACTTTCGGGCGTCGCATTTCAGCATCCGAGGCGCCGCGTCATGGCGGCGTCCACTCCGGTTTCAAATAGTCACTTCGGCAATTTCGCGCGAGCGGAAGATCAGCCAGCCAGGTAAAAACAACAGAATAGCGCCATAGGCGAGCGTATGTGCCAACGACTTGATCAACAAGGCCGCCGAGATGTATTCACCGGCGATTAGATGCCGGGCACCGTCGTACAGCGCGAAGTTGGGAAACACGAATTTCATCAGGGGTACAAGTAGCAGGCGGGCCAGCGGGCCGAAGCTGCCGAAGGGATCGATATCATCGGTGCGGAATTCCAGGTTGGCGCCGATGGCCTCGAGCCAGAAGGGCATGCCCAGGCAAACCAGGTAGAAGGTGAAGGCACATAGGCAGGCCACAGGAAAGGATACAAACACGCTGAAGAACAGGCCGATGGCGCTGAGGAACGCCAGGCGCGCCATGATGATCAACAGGGTTTTGGTATAATTTTCCTCGAAGGTGCCAACGTTGTAGAGGATCTGGAGCCAGTCTTCGCCCTCGAAGTGAATAACCGAGCGTTCCGGCGGCATTAATGGATTGGCCACGCCGATGGCGGAGCGGCCATCCTTGATCACGGCCTGGCCGCGAACCAGGAACTGGTGCAATTCGGAGGAGCGCTCCTTGGCCCGGTGCCAGCCGCTGATCTGCTGGTTGGTGTCGGGATCGGCGAAGGTGAAGTTGATGGGTACCTGCTGACTGGCCGGCAATGGGATGCCGCGCGCCCGGTAGCGCACCTGGACCGCTTCTTCCGCCGCGCGCGGCGCGATCAGGTTGTCAAAAAAGTACACGCGGCCGTGGTTGGGCGGGATGCTGCGCCAGGCATTCTCCAGGTGCCGCATACGGTCTTTTACCGCCACCTCTTCACCACGGGAAAAATCCTGCCCCTGCTTCATCTGTGAACTCACCCATTCACGGGCTTCGTCCTCGAGGGAGGCCGGCGGCGTTGGCATGGCGGCGACACGTGCCCGCCAGACCACATCGCGGACATTGATTTCGTCGCGTTGAAAGGAAGCCGGATGGGCTTTGATGAAACGCGCGAAACCGTAAATAGTCAAGCCGCAGAGCAGCACCAGCAGGATCATCAACAGGTTAATACCCAGCCACTTGCCGGCCAGGATCTGCAGGCGCGAAACGGGCTTGGCAATAACCAGGTGGATGACGTTACTCTTGATTTCGCTGGTTAACGTGGAGCATGAGAGGAAAACACAGGCCATGCTCAGCAGGACGCCGACCGCGCCGAGCGAGTATTCGAGGAAGGTCTGGAGGCGTCCGGCCAGGGTCTCATCACCACGCAGTGTAAACGGCATGCGCAGCATGACGAATACCAGCACCAGCAGAAAGACCAATACGATCTTCATGCGGATGCCTTCCGAGAACGTCAAACGCGCGATGGCGAAGATATTCCTCATGCCTCGTCCTTGCGCTCGGTCTCGCTGGTGAGGCCATCCAGGAGCGAATGGTCGACTTCCTCGGCGGGCGACGGTTCGAATACCGTCGGCGTTTCCGGGTCCACGGCCGGCGTCGCCCCGGTGGTCAAATCACTCAGAACACCCTCGTCAACGCCCGCCGGCACCGCCGGGATGCTCTCCGCCGGTTCCACCAGGGTGGGTTCACCGTCGACTTTAACCAGCGATTCCAACACCGCTTCACCAAGTTCCTCGTCCTGGCCGAGGAAACCAGCGATGTCACCCCCGACAGCACTGCCTTCCGTCTCGACTTTTTCGGCCAGAGCCTGTTGGACGATTCGCAGAAAGAGGGTCTCAAGGCGATCGCGCGGCGTGGTTATTTCGAGTGATTTGCCTTCGCGCTGCTGAACGATGTCCTGCAAAATCGAAACCGTCTCGGGCGCGAGGCGTTCACAATTAATTTGCAGCCGATCGCGGTGGCTGAGGACATCCTCGATCCGGCCGGCGACCTGCGCTCGCCCGCCGTAGAGAATAGTGACGCGATCGCAAACCTCCTCGACGTCGGCCAGCAGGTGGCTGGAGAGCAGGATGGTTTTGTTGTGATCACGGCCGAGGCGCAGAATGATTTCCTTGACCAGCTTGGAGCCGATGGGATCCAGGCCGCTGGTGGGCTCATCCAGAATCAGCAGATCCGGATCGTTGATCAGGGCCTGGGCCAGGCCGATGCGGCGGGCCATGCCCTTGGAATACTCCCCGACCGGCCGGCGGGCCGCCGAGCGCAAGCCGACCATATCCAACAGCTCTTCGGTCCTACGGCGGCGCTCGGCACGCGGTATTTGAAACAGGGTGCCGTAGTAGTGCAGCGTCTCGCGCGCGTTGAGAAAGCGGTAGAGGTAAGACTCCTCGGGTAAATAGCCGATGCGGGCCTTGATGCGCACATCCTCCGGCGGGCGGTTGAAGACGGAGACATGCCCGCGGGTCGGGTGCAGGAGCCCCAGGATCATTTTAATGGTGGTGCTCTTGCCGGAGCCGTTGGGCCCCAGCAGCCCGAAGATCTCGCCCGGCTGGATCTGGAGATCCAGATCGTTGACGGCCCTGACACGGGCGCGGCGCCAGAAATCCTTGAAGACCTTGGTCAGGCCGACGGTCGAGATGACGGCTTGTGAGTTCACGAGCATCCTCTACATACGGGCGTCGGGGCGCCCCAGATCCGGCTGAACCTGTTTCTTAAGGCGATCGCGTTCGGCGTCGATGGCCTTATTGGGATCACGGTTGATCAGGATTTCGATGACCTGGCTGTCGGGCACCCAGAAGAGTTCATTGTCGTTACTGCCGAGGACTTCCTGGCGCATCTGCGCCCAGAGGCCGACCAGGGTTGGCCCGGGGTAAAGGCGGTACTGTTCCAGCCAGTAAGTGAACTCCTCGTACTCGCGGTTGATCTGTTCGCGGACTGTATCGGATTCAGCCTGGGCTTCGCGCAACTGGACGGCCACCTCGCCCTGGGCCTCTTCGAGCTTGTCGTCGATGGACTGGCGCAGCCGGGCCAGGACTTCCGCGTCGCGGTCCGCCAGCTGGGCGTCGCCATAATCGCGGATCAGTGCCAACAATTCGGCGTGCTGCGGACCGGCGGCCTGATTAAGGATGGCATTGGCGCGCTGGCCGGCGGCGTACTCCTGCTGCTGCTTTTCGTTTTCGGCGCGGGTGACCTCGGTAAAGGCGGGGGCCACCTGTGACGGTACGATGTTGCTGGACTGGACCTTGACGACGGTTAGGCCAACCTGCAACTCATCCAGCTCGGACTGAAGCCGCCGGGCGACGTCCTTGGCGACTTCGTCGGCCAGCCCGCGGGTGACGTCCTCGACGCGGCGGTAGGCGACCTCGCGCAGGATGGAGTTCTCGAACAGCCGCTTGAGCAGCGGCTCAACATCCCGGGGTTGTTCGCCGACCGTGCGGACGAAGCGGGCACCGTCGTCGATGCGATACTCGACCTCCCAGAGGCCGTGC
The DNA here is from genome assembly GCA_043820985.1 of Planctomycetota bacterium. GTDB lineage: Bacteria > Planctomycetota > Phycisphaerae > UBA1845 > Fen-1342 > JAAYXS01. The sequence continues at coordinate 40,013 of JBDRDH010000154.1, read as the reverse complement.
GAGAGGTTCTTGTCGCCGGTGAGCATGGCGCCATCGGTGCCGGGGGTGAGCGAACTGGATGGCCGGCGGATAGTGGCGATGTCCGTCTTGTCGGCAATGTCCTTCGGTGAGCGCCGGAAAAGAAATGAGTCGGTCTCCAATTTGAAGATGGCGCCGGAGATAGTGATTTTCTCGTCGATCGGATCCGGCCAGGCGGGCCGCCAGCCGGGCTTGAAGATCATAGTGTTATCGTCATCGTTCTCGACCAGCACGCCCAGGCGGGCGATAAGGCCCTGTTGGCCCGGGTTGATGATGAAGATGCCGGAGGCGACGTAGCCCACCAACAGCAGGATCATGATCAGGCGCAGGATGGTAAAGCTGGAGCGCAGCGCGCGCACCAGCGATTCATGCGCCGGATCGGCAGGTGGCGCCTGGGGTTCGGGCATACGGGCGGCCGGCTGGCCATGGTTGTGGCGTGGGTGGTCCATGGCTATTCCTCCGGTGCGAGCGGTGCCGGCGCGAGCATGGCGGGCGGCTCCACAAACTTGTCGAAGAGGGCCGAGTTGTTGTCGAGGAAGATGGTGCTGCGTTGGCGCAGGGAGACGCGCAGCGCGTCGAGCCAGCGCAGCCACTCGAAGAACTCAACGTCCTCGGCGGCGATTTGTTCCAGTACGCGCTTGGAGGCCCGGATGCCCTGCGAACGCATCTCGGCGGCCTTGGTGCGGGCGAAAGCCAGGATCTTCTGATTGGCGGCCTCGGCCTGGGCGGTGATGGTCTGCGCCTGCGACTTGCCTTCCTCGCGGAAGCGGGCCGCCACCTTCTGGCGCTCGGCCACCATTTGCTGGAAGACACTCTGGGTGGTGTCCTCGGGCAGCGAGACGCGGCGGATGTCGACGCGCACCAGCTCGATGCCGTAGTCGTCGAGCGCCTGCTCTTTGAGGGAACGGTCGTCCTCGCTATCCAGATCCTTGCCGTTGAGCAGGGCGTTCTCGATGCGCTCATAGCTGGCCCGGACCTGCTCTTCGTTGAGATTGGCGAAGGCAGAGAGGTCCTCGCTGCCGATCACGGCGGCGCGGCGCTGATTGATGCGCGCGCGCAACTCCTCCTCGGCCTTCTTAACGGTCTTCACGGCGACCATGAACTTGAGCGGCTCCTTGATGCGCCAGATGGCGTAGTTGCCGACCACGACGTTCTTGCCGTCGCGCATGCTGATCTCGCCCTCGAGTGTATCAAGCGTGCGCAAGCGTACGTCGTAGCGCTTGAGCTCCTCGATGGGGTAGGGCCACTTGAGCCGCAGGCCGGGCTCGGTGATGACGTCTTCGGGTTCGGCCTTACCCAGGCGCACCTTGACAACCGCTTCGGAGAAGCGGACCTCAAAGGTGATAGCGTAGACCAGCATGATGGCCACCACAATGCTGGCAGTCAGCAGCGTTGGAACCGGTATCTTTCTCATGTCAGCTCCCGATCGTCCAAGGGCCGGAGCCAGCGGCACCAGCCGATCAGATTCTATTCGTTGCGGGCTCTCATCTCCGTGATATCCGGGCGGGCCTGTTCCTCGACGTCATAGGTCACGCGGACCTCCCGGCCGTTCGGCTCAAACGCCAGGAAGAACTTGCGCGAGTCCTTGATGCCGTTCACCAGTACCTCGAGGTACTTGCGTGTCTTGTAAACCCGGGGCGCCGCGCGGTAAGCGTCGCGCTCGCCGCGGATGCGTGCCAACTCTTCGGCGGCGGCCAGCTCGATGGCCCAGCGCTCGGCCTGGGCGCGCGCCAGGATGGCGGCGGCTTCGCCCTGCAATCCAGGCAGCAGACTCTTGAGCCGCCCGTTCCAGAACTCCAGGGCGAAGCGGGCGGCGGCGTTGTCGCGCAGGGCGTCGAACAGCTCGGTGGTCAGTTCGCGCCGGGCAGCCGTGCGCAGGGGGTCAAGTGAAGCCGTAAGAGCCTGCTCGGCGGAGGCCAATTCCGTGGCGGCCCGCGCAACCTCCTGGCCAGCGCGGGCTTCGGCGACCTCGCCGTGCCCCAGGCCGCGCTGCGCGTCCTGCGAGATTTCCTCTTGTCCAAGGCGCGCCAATTCAAGCTGGCGGCCAGCCGCGACGACACGCGTGAACTCGGCCACAAGTGTGTCGATGCGAATGCGCCATTTCTCAAGCAACTCGGGTTCCATAGCCTCCAGAGCCAAGGCGGTTTCGTCGCGCTGCTGGGTGTATGGCGTGATATGGCTGATGGCGCGGGCCAGGGCCAGGGCCCGATCGCGATCACCGGCCACGGCAGATAGCGCCTGGTTCTCGAAGACCAGTGCCTGCCGGATTTCCCCGATCTTTTCCTGCTCGGCGGTGACAACCTTGCGGAATTCCTTGGAAACGCCGGGCTCGGGGTGCACGTTTTGCACGCCGACGTAGACGATTTCGAGTCCCAGGTTCAGGTTGCCAGCCCGCGCGCGGATACGCCGCCGGAGTTCGGTGCCGGCAGTGCCGTACTTCTCGCGCAGTAACGTTAGGATATCCCACGAAGCGACGTAGCGCACGACCTCTTCCCAGGCGATGTCGCGCAAGGCATCGTCCGGATTGGACATCCGCTGGGTGAACGCCGCTAATTGAAGTTCGTCGATGCGGTATTGAATAACCACATCCATGCGCACCATGTTCACGGGCCAACTCTGCTCGGACTGTTTGTCGCCGAACTGCACCGCGGCGGGCAAAGCGGCTGGTTGGCCCGATCGGTCCCGCGACGGCGGAGGCACGGGGATCAGGAAGTCGAAGTGCTGTTGTCCCCAATGCTGGGCATCGGTCCACAGGGCGACGGCGGTCTTGCGTTGACCGTCCTCCTCGTAGACCGGTTCGGCGTCGAATTGCTTGAAGCCGACGACGATCTGGTGCAGGCTTCCGGTGTCGTACTGGCGGGCGGCATCGATCGGGTAGGGCAGCTTCCAGTAGAAGCCCGGCCGGTAGGGGTTGTCGGCGTTTAGTTGGGCGCCGAAGCGTTCGATGATGACCCGCTCGCCGGGCGGGACGATCACGACGCTGGTCAGGAACCACAAGACCAGGGCACCAACCGCCACGAGCGGAATCAACGTGCGCTGCAGGAGTTGATAGAACCAGGTGTGCGAGACCTCGAAGCCGAATTGATAGTTCATGGCTTCGGCGATCGAGGAGGCGATGCCGCCGGGCTCGGCGATCAGTGCCAGCAGGCGGCTGTCGAAGCAGGCGCGCGGTTCGGTGTCGCGCACCCGCGGGCGATAAATGTCCAGCACAAAGCTGATCAGCGTTTCGGCCGCCAGCATAAGCATCAGAATTGGGATGACATAGGCCGCGACACGTTCGGGCTGGAGGGCGTCGTACTTGGAGGCGCCCAAGCAAATGAATACCGCCAGCGCGCCGACCGCGTTACCCAGCATATACGAGCCGCAGCCGCGCAGCAGTTGCCACTCGGATATGCGGCCCATGCCCGAGGAGTAGCGTGAGTAGAGGAACATGAAGACCGTCACGGCTCCCAGACCAATGAGCGTGATCGGCAGTAAATTCTTATTTAGTTCACCCCCACCAGGGCCATCGATCGGGGGCATACTCAGCCACAGGTAGATGGCCATGCCCGTCAGGTAACAGACCTGTATCAGGCCGAAGACCGGGATCAGCCAGCGCCGCATCCAGGCCACGCGGGTCTGGGCCACGCGGAATCCCAGTCCGCCGCCGCCCTCCTGATCAAACATGGCTTCGCTGCCCCCGGTGGAGGCTTTTTCGCGGCGGAGTTCCTCGAGGTCCATGGCTTCCAGGGCCGCCAGTTCGCGTTGCCGGAACATCAGCAGGGCCACGAACCAGATCAGAACCCCACCCAGGATGTACCACGCCAGGCTGAACATGGCCGCCGAGTGGACGCCCCGGCTCAATCCAAGTACTGCCGCGAAGAACACCATCTGAAGCAGTAAGCCAAAGATGCTGGCGCGGCGGCTGCGTGCGTGCGACGTTTCAGTCACGACTCACCTCGTATGATTCGCGAATGCCCAAACAGGAGGCGAACCATGCGTCCTGTCCGGTCGTATGCGAACTTGTCGGTCCTCACGACGGGCGACATAATGACCCGAGTAGGCGGTACGGACCGTAGACCCAACGGGTGGCCACGGCCGACCATAACTGTAGGCAACCAATTATGTTTCAAAAGCTCGCGGCGATTACGGCCAACACGTTCATTGAGACTATCCGCCAGCCGATTTACGGCGTGCTGCTGTGGGTGGCGGCCTTTTGGATTGCTTATGCCAGTCCGAATCTGGCCGGTTTCACGCTGGTCTCCGGTAGTGACAAGAAGGTCATGATCGACGTTAGCCTGGCGACGCTGATGCTGTACAGCCTGCTGATCAGCGTGTTCAGTGCCTCCAGCGTGATTACGCGCGAGATTGAGAGCCAGACGGTGCTGACTGTCGTGTCCAAGCCGGTCAGTCGGCCCATATTCCTGCTGGGGAAGTACTTCGGTGTCACCGGGGCCGTACTGGTGGGTTGCTACTTTCTGACGCTGACGCTGTTCATGACCGTTCGCCATGGTGTGATGGAAACCGCCAGTGACGAGCTGGACATGCCGGTGCTGATTTTTGGCCTGGGGGCGGTGCTCATCAGTCTGATTGCGGCCACGTTCGGTAATTATGTTTACGGCTGGCACTTTCCCACCGCCTTGACGGCCTGGGTGGTGCCTTTGGGCACGGTAGCCCTTTTGCTGGTGCTGTTTGTCAGTCCGAAGTGGCAACTGCAAGCGCCCACCACTGATTTCGGAGACCTGCAATTGGTCTACGGAGCCCTGGCCACTGTCTGTGGCGTGTTGATTCTGATTGCTTTCGCGGTGGCGCTGGCCACGCGTTTCAGCCAAGTGATCACGTTGATGCTGTGTGTCGGCGTTTTTCTTCTGGGATTGTTGTCGGACTACTACATTGGAAGCCGACTGTCCGAGGGGCCGTTGTACCGCGTGTTGTACGCCGCCGTGCCGAACTTCCAGTACTTCTGGCTCGGAGATCCGATCACACAGAATATTATTATCAACGGCAAGCAGGTAGCACTGGTGGCCGGTTACGCCGGTCTGTATGCACTGGCGGTTCTGGCACTGGGAGTAGCCCTGTTCCAGACGCGCGAGGTAAGTTGACGCCTCGGGAGCGTACTGAGCAGCGTGCCAATCTTTGCCGGTTCGGCTGAACACCATCATTCTCATTACTTTGGTAACTACACCGGCTGCAACGCCACGCGTCCCGGGGTTTCGTCGGCAGCATCCTTGGCGGTGGTCGGCACGTGCGTCGCGATATGCTCGCCGTAGCGGACCATTCGGGCACTGTTGAAGACTACAATCGCCGAGGAGAGCATGTGCAGGAAAGCGGCCATCATGGGGCCGACCAGTTTGTAAACGATGGCCACCTCGGCCAGCAGGATGAACGAAATACCGAAGATCAGGTTCTGCCAGATGACTTTGGTGGTCTCACGGGAAAGGCTGACCAGGAATGGCAGGCGGCGCAAGTCGTTACTCATCAGGGCCACACTGGCACTATCCATGGCTACGTCACTGCCGGCAGCGCCCATGGCGATCCCGAGATTACCCGCCGCCAGAGCGGGGGCATCATTAACGCCGTCGCCGACCACGGCGACGATGTGGCCTTTCTTTTTCAGCGCACTGACCAGATCCAGTTTATCCTGTGGCAGGACTTCCGCCTGGACATCCGAGCAGCCCATCTCCTTGGCCACGCGGCGCGCGACCGACCAGCGGTCGCCGGTGACCATAATCAATTGTCGCACACCCAGGTCGCGCATTTCTTCCAGAGCCTGGGAAGCTTCCGGGCGTGTGCGATCTTCCAGTCCGATCCAGCCCAGGCACCGGCCGTCGCGCACCACGTAAAGTATGCTCAGGCCTTCCGGCTCACTGTATTTTTCATCGTTTAAGGGGCTGAGGTCCGCGCCGAACTCAGTGACCCAGGTGCGGCGCCCGACATAAATCTGCTCGTCACCGATTGTGGCCTGGACACCTTTGCCGGAAACTTCCTGAAAGTTCCGAGCATCCTCAAAGGTGACCCGGGCCTTCTGGGCCACGGCGGTGATGGCGCGCGCCACCGGGTGCGTGCTGTAGCGCTCGATCGAGGCGGAGGCGCGCAGCAGATCAGCGGCCTCGACGCCGGGGGCGGGAGTCAGGCGCGTCACGGCCAACTCACCGGTGGTCAATGTTCCCGTCTTGTCGAGCACGACGGCGGTCAGTTTACGGGCCCACTCGATGTTGCTGACATCCTTGATGTACACACCCAGGCGGGCTGCCGCGGACAAGGCGGCGACGATCGCGGTCGGGGTGGCCAGGATGAGTGCGCAGGGACAGGCGATCACGAGCAACGAGATGGTGATGCTCATATCTCGGGTGAAGAACCAGACCACGCCGGCCAGCATGAGGGTGGCGGGCGTGTACCAGGCGGCGTATTCATCGATCATGCGCATGAGTGGTATCTTGGTCCGCTCGGCTTCCAGGATAAGATCCTGCACGCGTCCCAGGGTGGTATCATGCCCGACCTTGGTGACGCGGATCTGGAGGGCACCGGTAACATTGCTGGTGCCGCCAAAGACGTCCGCGCCGGTTTCCTTTTCAACCGGCAGTGATTCCCCGGTGATGTTGGCCTCGTTGATGGCGGAACCGCCGCTGATGATCACGCCGTCGGCGGGGATGTTGTCACCTGGCCGCACCAGGACGATATCCTCGGTGCGCAAGGCATGGGCCTCGACTTCCTCTTCGCCACCACCTGGCAATTGACGACGGGCCTTCGTGGGTGTCAGGCGGATGAGGCTTTGAATGGCCGCGCGGGCACCCAGCGCGGTACGAGTTTCAATCAGATTACTGAGCAGCAGGAAGAAGGCCACGACGCCGGCGGTCTGGTAGTCGCCATTGGCCATGGCGGCCAGTATGGCCAGCGAGACCAGCTCATCCATGTGCAGGTGCCCATGCAGGAGACATTGCAGGGCATGCCACCAGAGCGGTATAGCCAGCAGCAGGGCCCCGACGCCGGCCAGCAGGCTGGCACTCACATAGGCGGTATCGCCGCCAAAAAGCCCACGGGCGACATAGGGGATGTCGGCGATGAACGACATCAGGATCAGGACGCCGCCCAGCATGGTAGCGATCAGTTTGGCCGTGACACCCCCGGTTTCGGATTTCAAATAATCATGTGCCATGTATCACCGTTGCCTGCTGGAAATCTGCATATTTATCCGAGCTGGATTTACCGATTCCAGGCGAAGGTGTCGGCGCCAAGCGGCTGGCTCTGTATTTACAAGTCCTGGAACGGTAAGCATTAACGATGCGTAGTCAGTATCAGTTCATCACCCGTCGGATGCGGGATAGCGCCACACAGTACGATTATTAGCTGCTTGGGTTCGGATATTTTTCCGGTCCTTACTGCTGAGAATGGAGCGAAACCGACATGGAACGGAGATTAATGACAAGGGGGGTCGGATTTGGTGGTGTATCTTTTACGCCTGATCGATCAGTGGTATTCGCCGACAAGGGCTACTTTCCCTCGGTCGGCTCGGCAGTTTCGGCGGTCTGAGTTGGGGCGGCCTTTTTCTTGCCGGCCTTGGCTTTACGGTGGGAAACCTTGGGCAGGGCCAGTGGGGACATACCCTCACTGAAGCGCTCATCTTCCTTGAGCTTTGCCACGCGCTCAGCTCGGGTAAGGACGTTTCGGTGACGCACCAGCGAGCTTTGAATGCGCAGAGACCGATCGATCGACATCAGATACCTCCAAATGCCAAGTCCCGCGATATTATCAGCGAAACGAAATAAATGCAAGTCCGGTGCTCGTCCGGCCGGTTTCTGGTGTAGCGGATAAATCGCACACATGTCTGTGCTCGCCGGTGCCCATTGATCTGCCCACGTGGTACACTGAGTTGACCAACAGAACCAGCAAACCGGCCCCGAAGAGTCCGGGAGGGGGTAAGGCTGGATTTTAGTTGTGGTCGATGTCGGCCGATAACGACCATTAGGATTGTAGCCTAACCATCATGGTTGACCCATGACGCAATGCGCCCCACGGGACGCCTTGCGTCATCGGTCCCGACGAAGGGCCCGAAACATGTCAGATAGTACCGATCCGCTGGACGCCTGCCAGCAACGGATTAATTACCGATTCAAAAATCCTGACCTCTTACGCGCCGCCATGACACATGCGTCGTCAGCCGATATGCGGCGGAACAGCAACGAGCGGCTGGAGTTCCTAGGCGACGCCGTGCTGGGCCTGGTAGTGTGCCATACACTATACGAACGGTTGCCGAACGCGATGGAGGGCGACCTGACCAAGATCAAGTCGGCCGTGGTATCACGGCGCGTATGTGCCCTCGTGGCGGATCAGATGCGGCTACCTGAAGCACTGAAGTGCGGCCAGGGTATGGAACAAGGTGAGGGTATGCCGCGTTCACTGGCGGCCGCCGCCCTGGAGGCCTTGATCGCCGCCATATACCTGGATGGCGGTTTCGAGGCTGCCCAGGATTTCATACGTATTCATATGTCGGACGAACTCGAGCGCGCGATCAAGTCGGATCATCAGTTCAATTTCAAGTCACAACTTCAGCAGTACGCCCAGCGTGAATTGGCTGTGACACCCACGTACCAACTGCTTGACGAGAAGGGCCCGGATCATTCCAAGTGCTTCGAGGTGGCGGTCTCGGTCGGCAATCAGCATTTTCCAAGTGCCTGGGGCCCCAGCAAAAAGGAAGCCGAGCAGAAAGCCGCCTGGATGGCGCTCAACAATCTGGGCGTGATGGAGGATGAGACTCCGGCCGAGGATTGATCCTGGAATTGGTGTCAGCCGCGCGCATTCCGATCCCGCGGCGGTGCTACCAGCGCGTCAGGGTTCCACACCCTCCGAGGTGAAGCCATACTTCTCCTCGACACGCACACCCGAGGATTCTGACTCGCGGGAGCGCAGCTCAGAGCCACCGCCGGCGTCCTGGTCTTGCACGGCCTGGACAATCAGGTAGGCTCCAATCACGGCGCAAACCAGAATGATCAGCAGGATAAGCAGTTTTACAAACTTGAACATGGAGCAGCCTCCGTTGCTTGTGACGGCCGCCCCACAGGCGGCTGCTGGTCAGATATCCAGGTTTTTAACGTGGATGGCGTTTTCTTCGATAAACTCTTTTCGCAGGGCCACATCCTCGCCCATCAAGATGCTGAAGATGCGGTCGGCCTCGACGGCGTCGATGTCGGACTGCTCGGGATCATCGTCGGTCTGGCCGACGATTACTCGTCGCATCACCCGGTTAGCGGGATTCATGGTGGTCTCCCAGAGCTCATCCTTGTTCATTTCGCCCAGACCTTTAAATCTCTTAATCTCGCGACCACGCGCCCCCACCGAGCGCACTCCACCGGGCAATTCCAGCAGATTATGGAGTTCGAGCGGATCGCCGGCGGTGCTGCGCAATACAAAAACCGCGGGAGTCAGATCCCCGGTAATCTGCTCCTCCCGGCGCATGAACAGATCCTCGGCGCTACAGTCAAAATCCGTCAACTTTTCCAGACAGCGTCGCAAGGGTCGGGCTTCGGTCAATTCATTTTTGACCACCGAGCGGCCATGTGCGAGCTGGGCACGGCGGTATTTTTCAAACTCGTCCTCGTCATGGAAGTAGGACTCGTCGCCGTCGGCCTGGGCCCGGATGATCGGCAGACACCCATTGGCGTCCAAACGGTCAATGAACTGCCGCAGGGGGATACCCCGCCGACTCAGGATCTTGGACTGGCGCTCAAGATCTTCAATCAGCATCAGCAGCTCGCGCAGGCGCTCGGTTGGCATGCAGCGGGTCTCCTGGCGCGGCCGGTTTATTACCAGTTCCACACTTTCGAGGCCCAGGCGGGTGAGGTGAGCATTAAGTTCGGCGTCGTCGAGTACGTATTTGGCCTGCTTGCCCTTGGCGATCTGGTACAGAGGCGGTTGCGCGATGTAGATCACGCCACGATCGACCAACGGGCGCAGGTGGCGGAAGAAGAAGGTGAGTAGGAGGGTGCGAATATGCGAGCCGTCCACGTCGGCATCGGTCATGAGAATGATGCGTCCGTATCGCAGCTTCGAAATGTCGAAGTCCTCGGAACCGATGCCGGTGCCGAGGGCGCGGATGATCTCGACGATTTCCTGGTGGCCGAGCACCTTGTGCAGGCGGGCTTTCTCGACGTTCAGGATCTTGCCCCCGATGGGCAGGATGGCCTGGGTACGCGCGTCGCGATAGCCCTTGGCCGAGCCGGCGGCCGAATCACCCTCGACGATGTACAGCTCGGTGGAGCCAACATCGCGGCTGGAACAGTCGATGAGTTTGCGTGAGAAGCCGGAGCCCGAGAAGGCTGATTTGCGCGCGGTCTCGCGCGCTTTACGGGCCGCTTCCCGAGCCAGGGCCGCCTGGGTCGCCTTGGCAACCACGCGCTTGGCTTCGGCCGGGTGTTCCTCGAGATAATTACCGAGCATTTCGCCCACGGCCGTTTCGACGAAGGTGCCCACCTCGCCATTACCCAGCTTGGTCTTGGTCTGGCCTTCAAACTGAGGCTCGGGAACTTTTACCGAGAGCACAACGGTCAAACCCTCGCGGATATCATCGCCCTGTGGCGTGGGGGCATTGGCCTTTAGCAGATTGCCTTTGCGGGCGTAATTATTGATGGTGCGGGTCAGGGCGCTACGGAAACCGGAGAGGTGTGTGCCACCCTCGACGGTGTTGATGTTATTGGCAAAGGACAGCGAGGTTTCAGTATACCCGTCGGTGTACTGCAGCGCGACTTCACAAATCAGGCGTTGTTCGCGATCCTCGCGGACAAAAGTGATCGGCGCGTGCAGTGATTGTTTACCTTCATTCAGATGCTGGACAAACTGGCGAAGACCATGCTCGAAGCAGAAGGTTTCCTCTTTATCATCGCGTTCATCGGTAATGGTGATATTCAAACCACGGTTCAGGTAGGCCAATTCGCGCAGACGCTTGGCCAGAATGTCGTAATGGAAGTCGCACTCGCGAAAGATGGTGGTGTCCGGCTTAAAATCGACGCGCGTGCCGGTCTTCTCGGTTACACCCACCGCCGAGAGGGGACGTGTCGTCTTGCCACGCTCAAAGCCGATCACCCAGACTTGCCCATCCCGACAGACCTGTACCTCCATGGTTTCCGACAAGGCGTTCACAACACTGACACCCACGCCGTGCAATCCGCCGGAAACCTTGTACGAATCATGGTCGAATTTAGCTCCCGCACCCAGCTTGGTAAGGCACAACTCGACGGCCGACATGTTGTAACCTTCCTTGATCCCAACTGGAAAGCCGCGACCATCGTCTTCGATGCCGATGCTGCCGTCAGCTTTGACGACAACGGTGATATTTTGGCAAAAGCCCGCCATGGCCTCGTCGATGGAATTGTCGACTACTTCATAGACGAGGTGGTGCAGACCGCGCAGCGCGGTGTCGCCAATGTACATCGCCGGCCGCTTGCGCACATGCTCCGTACCCTCAAGAACCTGCACCCGGCTTTCGTCATACCTAGCCACGTCGGGCATCTCCGATCACCACCTTATTCAGTCTCTGCTTGACTCTCCGTACTGGCGCTCCTGGTTGTCCGCCACGATATTCAGGCGCCGGAGGCCCGGCAACACGCCGGACAACTCGCGCAGCAGAGTGGCGCTTTGCTCTCTGAGATACTGGCCGGCGGCGGCATTGGCCACCGCTATGCGCAGGGCGCCTTTATCGAAAGACTCCACGCGCGCCTCGCCCCGCACGCGCTGGGGAGCCACGCGAGACCAGGCTTCGACGGCCTGCTGCTGGCGACGGCCCTGGCGGGCCGCCTCTCGTAGCAGGCCGGCGGCGGTGGGAGTGGTAAAAAGCGCGCTGACCTCGTACCCCCGCCGATTGGCGACAACTTGCTGATACTGCCTCTCGTTCATGTCGTCATGCCGTTGAATTCATGCTCAGGGCGCAAGCGATACGGGCATCACGACATATAGGAAGTCGTTCTTGTCCGCGCCACACAGTACGCCCGGACGGAAGCTCTCATGCAATTCGATATGCACCTGCTCGAAGGGGATCACCCGCAAGGCATCCACCAGAAATGACGGATTAAAACCGATCTCCAGAGGCTCGCCCTGGTACTCCACTGGTATCTCTATGCGGGCTTCGCCCTGTTCCGGAGACTGTGAGGATATGACCAGCTTCTCAGGTCCAAATGCCAACCTGACGGCGCGCGAATCCTCGGTGGTCAAGAGAGACGCTTGCCGGACAGCCGTGTAAAATTCCGCCCGGTCGAGCAATGCATCCTTATTGCTTTCCTTGGGGATAACATCCTCATGTTTTGGGAAGCGTCCCTCTACCAGTGCCGTGGCCAGAACACAGCCAGGCCAGCGCATCAGTAACTGATTGGGCGTAATCCGGATCTCAACATTGACATCGTCGGCGCCGCGCGCTGCCGTAAACACCCTTTCAAAGACATTCAGGGCCTTGGTCGGTACGATGACCTCGAAATCCGCACTATCAGAGGTTAGCAGCGCGACCCCCGCGCGGGCCATGCGCCGCCCATCAGTCGCCACCGCAAACAGCTTCTTATCCCGTTTGTTCCACATCACGCCATTAATAGCGTAGCGGCTGGTCTCACGTGCGGCGGCGTAGAGTGTGAGATTGGTCATCCGCTGCAAAGCACGGCCTTCAACAACCAGATCGGGATCACCACCAAATTCGGGTACGGGGGGAAAATCGGCCACCGCCTGAACATAGATCTTGAATTCACCACCAGCGGCGCGAATAGTGCACTGGCGCTCGTCCACCTCCAACAAGATCTCAACATCACCCAACTCGCGGATGATGCCCAGAAAACGATCGGCGGCGACCACTGTTTCGCCGGGCTCTTCGGTCGTCAACGCCGGCACGTTCATGCGCAGCGCGGCTTCGCCATCCGTGGCACACAGTTCGAGTTGCTCTTCGCTGGCGGTGAGCTTGACGCAGGCCAGAATCGGTTTGGTGGTCCGACCGCCAGCCAGCAAATGGATTGCCGCCAGGGCGTCCTGCAATTCCTGTCGCGGTAGTCTGATCTTCATTGGTGGTCACTCGCGGAAGTTACGTCGCCACGGTCCTCTTCATCCCGCGGGTACTCAACCCGCAAGATCTAGCTGACGTTCCAGCTTCCTACCCCATATTTTACGTACTATGGCGCAGACTACCAGTACACGGCGACACGTTCGGGCTTTGTGGATCTACGATTCACGCAGAGGCCCCGTCGGTACATAAGCGAGCGAGCCGTACAAGTGCTGGTCGCTGACATCCCGGGGGCGGTTATATATTTTTAATTAGATAAGTATTTACAGTAGTATTACTAACCGGTCCTGTCATGGGAGTGACAGTACGAGCTATAACGATCATAAGTGTAGGTTATTAAGCGGCTTAGAAAGGGATGCCGATTGTGTACAATAATGTCTGGCCAGTGACACTTGTGTCGGCAATTAACAGCGCGGAGGGTAATCTAATGCCGGAGACCCGCCCAATGACATTATTGAAATTGATGCGGGATGTTGTGGTCTCAGATTGTGAAGAATCATGTCAAGAACGAGTTAGAAGCTGGCGCGTCAGGAGGGCGAGTTTTTCGGCGGTGCGGGGATCGTGTTTCTGTTCGGCCTCGATGGTGCGTTCGGCGTGCAGGATGGTGGAATGATCACGGCCATCGAAGTGCATCCCAATCTCTTCCAGGCTCAGGGGTGTTAGCTTACGAGCCAGATACATGGCCATCTGGCGGGGGTGGCTGATCGAGCGGGTGCGCTTACGCCCCAGTAGTTCCTGCAGGCGAATACTGAAATGTTTGGAAATTACTTCCAGGATGTCGCTGACTTGTAACGGCCGCTGATCGGAACTGGTGAAGCCCGGCAGGATCTCACGGGCGGTGTCGATGTTGAGTGGTTTGTTATTAAGTTGACATTCGGTCATCAGCTTGGTGAGGGCCCCCTCCAACACGCGGATATTGGAATCGACTCGCTCGGCGATGTAATCCAGCACTTCCGCGGGGATCTCACAGCCGCGCAGGCGGGCCTTCTTTTGCAGGATGGCTTGGCGGGTTTCACGGTTGGGTGGATCGATCTGGGCCACCAGGCCCCAGTTAAAGCGACTGACCAGGCGGTCTTCCAGGGTTGGAATGTCGGTCGGCGGCGAGTCGGCCGAGAGGATGATCTGACGACGGCTTTGATAGAGAACGTTGAACGTGTGAAACAGCTCTTCCTGGCTGGACTCGCGGTTGGCGAGGAATTGAACATCGTCGATCACGAGCGCATCGGTTTGTCGAGCCCGCTCGCGAAAAGCCTGGAGCTGACCGTCTTCGATCGCGCGGACAAAATCGTTAATAAATGTTTCACAAGTGACGTATACGACCCGCTGCTGCGGATACGTACGCTGCAACTCGATACAAGCCCCTTGCATCAGGTGGGTTTTGCCCAGACCAGAGGCACCATGTATGAAGAGGGGATTGTAGAGTGTCCCGGGCTGGTTGCAGACGGCCCGGCAAGCGGCGTGTGCCAGTCGATTGGACGGCCCAACGACAAACTCCTCAAAAGTATAGTCGGGATTGAGCGGAGTTTCGGTCAGGCCACGGGCCGGCGCGGGCGGTGCCACGACCCGCCTGTTTTCCCGTTGCAGCCCGAAACGTACTGAGATCAGGTGGCCGGTCATTTCCATGGCCACCTGGGCGAAGGGCTGCGTGCAGTGGTCGCGCAGGTAGCTGACCCAGGTGGGATCGTCAACGGTGATGTAGAGTTCGCCACCCTCAAGTTGCCCGAGCTCGAGTGATTCGAACCACGAGCGGTAGAGCATCGGGTAATCCGTGCGCACGGCTTGTAGTAAGTTATCCCAGTTGATAGTCATGTTGAGTGGCATCCGCCTGACCTGGAACTCATGTTCCCAGGGTAGCGACAGCGCGCTATTTCCTGATCGTCTCCGCTCCGCCGAACTCCCCGCCAGAAGCGGCGTCTGACTGTTCGACAAATAGCTCGCGCAGTAAGGCCGTGGCATAACAACCGCGCGGCAGTGAAAAGATAAGTTCAAGATAGGCCCCCCGCTGGTCGGCGCCAAGTCGGACGCGGGCGTCTGACGGTTGAAACCGCAATGAGCGCCGGGCACCTTTTATACGTAGCGGGCCGCGGCGGAAGGCTTCTGTAGTAAGCTTTTCCGTGGCTAGCGTATCAGCCTCGATTTGCCCGGCGCGGCCCAGCGGAGTGCTCATGCGGTAGCCATATAATGGACCGCTGGGGCTGATCTCAAAATTATCCGCGCGCCCCTGTTCAACAGCGGGGTCGTCGACGGCGAACACGGCACCGGAAGAGTGGATCCAGGCCAGGTCTCCGTCCCACACTTTGTCAAGGCCGTACTCAAGTCGTGCCGCCACGACCTGGTTGAAAAGGTATGACTGGTATGCGGAAACATAAAAGCGGCGTGTATTTACGTCTATGGCCCCAAAGGCCCGCCGACGATTTCCGCTGGTTCGAGCCAGGACGCGCACTGCGCGGCGTTCGTCGCGAAACATTCCGGGCCAGGCACGAGCGGCCTGCTCATAGTGTCCGGCTTCATATAACTGCCGGGCGTGGAGCACAGAACCGCTATCGCGCTGGCCAGGCCGGCCGAGCACGATGTCGATTACTTCTTCCGGTTGACCACGCACGATAGCCTGCCCAGCCGCCCAGGAATCACCCCGGCCGCCAAAGCGTTGCTGACCGAAATAGTTTGGAACGCCTTTTCTGGTTAGAACGGCCAAGCCGTCCTGGATTTCGGCCAGACGCTCGGTTTCGGTCTCGCGCACCTTGATGACAAAGCGATTGCCCTTGAGGTGTCCCAGACGCAGCTTGTTGCGGTGCCGAGTGACCTCAAGTACGTGGATGCGAGCTATGTTGAGGTTCTCAACGCGCGGCGGCTCGACATGTTCGATGGAAATCCACTGGCGCGTCACGGCACGCGCATCCTTGAGACCGGCGAAGCCGATGGCGCGCCGGGGCACATCGAGTTCACGGGCAATATCGTGTATGGCCTGCATGGTGCTCAAGCCGGCTTTTTCAATCAGTATGTAGGTATGAGTGCCCTGGCCGTCCGCCGGATATAGCGGCAATTCCTCGACTTCGAAGTCTTCATAGTCAGATTTAATCATTCCCCGTGCGGGCTTAAAATCACTAAGCAGTCGTGGTACGGCGAGCATCTGGTGGATAGCCTCCGGAATTAATGCATGCTACTTTTCGGATTGTGATGACTGCCAATCTGCGCGATTTACCGCCAATAGGATAGCGTCGTGGAAGCCGCCCCGCTTCCACCAGCGTTGCGGAATGCGTCCCACCTCGCGGTAGCCGGATTTGACCAGGGCGGCGAGTGAACGCGCGTTGTCAGCCATGATTTCGGACAACAACAATCGCAGACCGAGCACCTCGAACGCATAGCGTGTACGGATGCGGATGGCATCTGATCCGTAACCGTGCCCCCAGAGCTGCCGGCGCCCGATCAATGTGCCGGTAATCGTCGCGCCATGGCGATAGCTGATCTGGTGCAAGCCGGATATTCCGACGTGCTCATCCGCGAGCGTTTCGATGGCCATGACGACGTCGGTCTCGTTCGGGTGCATCATACGGTCAAAGAAATCCTCTTCCGCCAGGCGTGATAGTGGAAAATCACCAATCAGCGTCCAGCGGGTCACCTCGGGATCGTTAATCCAGCGCAGGCAGTTATCGAAATGTTTCTGCTTGTCCAGCGGTATCAGCCGAACTTTTTCGCCTTCCCAGCCGAAGGACATGTCTATGCTCCCGATGTTGTCATGGGACTACGTACTGGCCACCTGACATGGTAACATGTTTAAGAACGGCATGACGGGTGCATCGGATTGTGCTGGCTGGAAGTTTGTATGCAAGTGGCGTCGCTGGAGAACTCAAAATGGGTCGTTGGACGTATTACTCGCCGCTGTGGCTGGGAACGGTTATAACGATTGTGCTGCAATTGTCATATCAAGGCATTACGCCGGGTTCTGGTGGTGGGGTACATTGGTTGCGCGTGGCAGGCATAGGAGTGGGGGTGGGGCTATTCTGTCAGTTGGTCATGCTGGCGACCCAGGGTGCTTTTGCGCAGGTGTTACCGGTACCGAGCGGGCGCTCGCTGCGTGGTGGCGGGGCGGTTCTAGTCGGCTGGTTACTGCTATTAGGGTTGCTGTTGGGTTTTGCGGCGGTATTGCTCGGGATGGAGAAAATGGGGCTGGTCTCGATAGTGGTAGGGGCTTTGAGTCTGGGGACTTTGCTGGGGTCGGCGATTGCATACTTGTGGAAATGGCCGGTGGCGCAGCGCGATTTCGCCGAGGATAAACGTTTCTGAACAGCCGCTGGAAGTAGAGCAATTCCAATAGGCGTTTTCCATCTGGCGAAACGGCAGCGGCGTGGCGGCCCGCAACTTACGCACGAAACGCTGGACCGACTGGTAACCGTCGGCGAAGCCGTGTTCGACCTTCAGATCCTGCCAGATGCGTTGGGCGGACAGGCCCCGCTCCAGCATCTCGAAGACGATCTCCCGGTACGGTTCACACCGGCTGCTGCGGCCGGCCGACGCTGTCCCGCCCGGATCAGCCGACCCGGTAATCGAAATGGCCGGTTTTGGTGGCCCCGGTCCGGCGGTTGCCAGCCCTTGGTGAACGTGCCGCGCGACTGTAAAACCTGTATTGCGTGTACCTTGGCCATCTTTAATCGGTTCGCCATGCCGCACCTCCCACAAATTGCGAAAGGCTACGGCAAATAAATCCACCGCTTCAAAGTGGCCTATTTTGAAGTGATAATCAGTGGTCTAGTTTGCTTGATCGCTAATAAAATAATATAGGGACAGTCACCTATTTTCTTTCTGGACCCGGAGGCGGCTTCGTTTTGCCTACACGCTTTTTTGCCACGTCTACGCCTGTTTTTCTCGGCCGCCCGACGGGTAATGGCCGCAGCCGACGATTCAATCGAGCCTCCAACCGGCTGAGCCACTTGTCCGTGCCGAGCGGTCGCCCTGTATGCAGGCTGCGGCGGATGCTCGCCAGCTCATCCTCGTCCGTCGCGCGGCCCAGCTCATGCCGCCACTTCGCCGGCGTCCACTCCGCGCGCCAAGCCTTCATATTGAGCAACTCATCACTGTCATCTGCTCCGACATGCGCCCCCGCGCTCGACCAGCGAAAACGCCACGGCACTCGTACCATCTTCGCACGCACCGGATTGCGCTCGACGTAGCTCAGTGTTCGCCACAGATGCACTTCGTCCAGCGCGCACGAGAAGAAACGGTTCTGCCACAGGTGTCCGCTACGGCCGTATCGCCGGTTGATGTGCTGCGTGTAGAGGAAATTCGTGCGGCCGATCGCGCGGGCCAGGGCGTCCGCCGAGCGCGGCACGGCGACGACGTGCACGTGATTGGTCATTAGGCAGTACCCCAGGATGCGCAAGCCGCAGGCGGCGGAGCGCTCCTTGAGCAGGTCGAGATAGACACGCCGGTCGTCGTCGGCAAAGAATATATCCTGGCGGTTGTTGCCGCGCTGGGTGACGTGGTGCGGCACGTTCTCGATCACAATCCGGGCGACACGTGGCATGGTTGGCAGTATATCCCAGGCCACCAGGATGTCAATAAAGGGTGGCTGTCCCTATTAAAAAAGCCACAGGAGTAAAATAAAACGGTCGTCAGTGGAATTCCACTGGCGACCGTTTTTGAATGCATGGTTGTTGTTTTGGGGGCTTACTTCGGCACGATCCAGCTATCCTCGGATTCGACGCCGTCGATCTCCCAGGTCCAGCGGATCTTCTTGTATGTGAAGGAGATCTCTTCCATGTGCGTGTAGCTCTCGGTTTGCGCGTCGAGGCAGTTCGGCATCCAGGGCCGAATGCTGACGAGGATCGCATCCTCGAGTACGTGGGTGAAGTAGTGCTCTTCCTGGCCGGCCGGGTCGATCCGGTACCACTTGATCGTGACGTTGGTCATGTGCTCGCCGGTGCACAGGGCCTGGTAGAGCTTCGGCGAGGACTTGTCGTAGACCTTGACAACCGACAACGCGTTGTGGATGCGCTTGCCGGTTGAGAGGCCGGTCTGCGGGTCGCGCGGGATGCGGACCTCGTGGTTGAAGGCTTCGATGAGGATGGTATCCTCACGGCCCTGCATGTCGCAGGAGCCCAGGATTGATCCCTGGTTTTCGCCTTCGAGAGTCATGTGGGCTGGCATTGGCATAATATGTTCTCCTTGCCGCTAGTGCACTGTTCTTTGACGCGACCGGCCTCCCATGGGCCTCCGTCCCTTCGCCGCGCCGCTTATGCTTGTTTCAAATGACACGTCCCGAGATAGTGCACGCCACGTGCCAGAAAACTCGGAAACCGGGTCTGTAACTGCTATTGTTTCTAAGACCAAACCAACAAGTAATTTACGTTACACGCCGAAGCGGTCTTCCACACGCTGCTCAATAGTGGCCGGTTCCGTTGGGCACCAGATTAGAAAATTCTGTTTCCCAACGGTTCTACCGTGTCCCCACTACCGTCATCCTCCGCACTACTACTTGTCCAGCTTGCCGACCAAGGACAGGGTAAAGTTGGCACCCTCGAACTTGATGTGCGGCATGACTTGCAAATCGACCTTGTAGAATCCGACCTCGCCGGGTACTTCCGCGACCTCGATATTGAACTTTCGAATCGGGCGACGGTTTGCGACTTCGGCGGTCGGGTTGTCCATGTCGGCGGCATACTGCCGCATCCACTCGGTCAGCTCGGTTTGCATCTTCACTGGCGTCTGCCAGGTTTGCAGATTGTCGCGCTGGATGACCTTCAGATAGTGGGCCAGGCGCGAGATCATCATCATGTAGGTCAGGCGCGTGCCCAGCTTGTAGTTGGTCTGGTCCCGCTGACCCTCATCGGTGTCGGCGTAAGTCTTGGGTACCTGTACCGAGTTAGCGCTGAAGAAGCAGGCTTTGTCGGTGTTTTTATACATGGTCAGACCGATGAAACCGCTCTCGGCGAGTTCGAACTCACGCCGATCGGAGATCAGCACCTCGGTCGGGATCTTGGTCTCGATCCCTTCCATGGTCTTGTACTGGTGCAGGATCAGGTTCTCGACCATGCCGCCGGCCTGGGGACCGGTGCAGTTCGAGGTCCAGCGGGACTCGGCGAAACTGGCCGAAAGGCGTGTGGCAAAGGCGAACGCGGCGTTGCCCCAGAGGTACTTCTTGTGCGAGTCGGTAACCTGTTCCTCGTAAGTGAATGCCTTGACTGGATTGGCGTCCGGATCGTACGGATGCCTCAGCAGGAAGCGCGGCATGGTCAGGGCGAAGTAGCGCGAGTCCGGGCTGTCGCGGAATGAATTCCATTTGGTGTACTGAGGCCCCTCGAAGACGCTTTGCAGATCCTTGAGCTTGGGCAGTTCGGTGTAGTCTTCGACGCCGAACATTTCCGAACCGGCGGCGGCGATGAAGGGACAGTGTGACATCGCTCCAACGGCGGAAACTTTCTGCATCAGGGCGATATCGCGGGGTCCGGGCCCGAAATCGTAATTGGCGATCATGACCCCCATGGGTTCGCCGCCAGCCTGACCGAACTCGGCGGTATAGACATGCTGGTACAGACCGCTCTTGACGATCTCTGGCGAGTTCTCGAAGTCTTCGAGCAGATCGTCCTTGGAGATATTAATGATGTCAATCTTGATGTTCTCGCGGAAGTCGGTCTGATCGACCACGAATTTGAGTCCGCGCCAGGCGGATTCGAGCTTCTGCACGTCTTCGTTGTGCAGGATCTCATCGACCTGGGCGCTGAGCTTGTGGTCGATTTCCGCGATGTAAGCGTCGATCAGGGCCTTGTCGATTTTCTGCTCTGGCGCGCTGACGAGGTTGGATAACAGTTCCTCAACGCCTCGGCGTGCAATGCGTCTGGCCTCGGCGTCCTTGATGCCGGTGGCGACGGTAATCTCGTCGAGCAACGAGGAAACGTCATCGGGCAATTCCCGGACGGCGGGTGCCGATGCGGCTTCTGGTGTATCAGACATTGTGGATCTCCGAATTCAGGAAGCGGGTGGTGACTGGCACCACGGATAACTGATTCTATTTTTCCCCGGCAGTTTACAGACAATTTACGCGGCGGGCCTTACTCGCCACCGCCTTCGCCACCGCCGCCTTCGGCGGCGTCGGCTTCAGCCTGCTTAAAAACGTCAAAGAGCTTTTTGCGAGTTTCCTCATCCTTGACAAGTTCGGTGATTTTTTTCTGAAAATCGCGTTTATTGGCCAGGGGGGCCTTTAGCGCGTTGAGCGCCTCGCGCGTACTGAGGAGCTGGTTGAGTTCCGGCACCTGGCGCGCGACCTGTTCCGGCTCGAAATCCTTAAGCGTGCCGAATTTCAGCGACACACCCATTTCGTCGCCTTTCTTGCCACTGAGCTTGTTGGCGACATTGACATCCGCGCCAAGCTTCTGGCTGCGCATGACATCGTTGAAGCTGTCTTTGTCCACACGTAGAGGCTTGCGTTCTTCCAATGGCGTCTCGTCAGGCTGGAGAGTGAAGTCGCCCAGCATGGCCATCCGGAAGGGCAGTTCCTTCTGTTCCTTGGTATTTGTCGCTGGCCGATAAGTGATGTTGATGCGCTCTTTGGGAGCCTTTGACTGCTGTTTTGCCATTTCAAATCCTCACAGGCAGCAAGAAGGGGCGCGCCCGCCCGCGCGATACATGTACGCCTTTCCCCGAACCAGAATATAGATAACCGGCCCGATGGGCGGCGTCAACCCGATTTACAGGCTGTACTTGGGTGTTATTGGCCCGCGGCGGGAACCAGACGCAGGACACAATCGTTAAGTTGCCCCCCGACATACTGGGCAACCGCCGGATCCTTGATGATCGCCGTGGTCAGGACATCACATCGAAATCTGGCGGTGAAATTGCTCTCGATACCCCGGCCCATACCGTGCAGGATGAGCAGATCGATATCGCGGGCGGCGGCGGCGCATTGGTCGGAGATCGAAGCCAGATCCAGCAAGGGGGTGTCGTTCCCGGATGCTATCAGTTTTAGTGTCCCTTGGGTGAGCGCGGATTCGATAGTCGGATCCAGTCTGGCGATACAAGGAATCAAAGCCATTAGCTCGGGAGCGGTAACGTCGTTCAGTGCCGGCAGCGAGTTGGCAGCCAGCATGATGCAGGTCTTATTACGTAACATCCAGCGTATAAATGGGATACACCCAAGACAGATATCCGCGCCGGCGTTATCGACGAACATAAAGGCATGCCGGTAGGGACGCTCGGTCCAACGGTCCCGCCAAAAGGTGAGATCATCAATGAACCAGGGACGGGTGGGCAGGATTTCCAGGGACTGATGAAATCCGCCTTGGCCGGTGCGGTAAAGGTGGGCTGTTGAGCGGGCGCCGAGGTCGAAAAGATTACCGGCCATCAGGCCCTGGGCCAATTCCGTCACCAGGTTTTCCGGGGGGAGGGCGTCCAGATCGGCCAGCACTTGTGGTAGCAGCTCCAGAGCGGCGTCGTTGGCGCTCTGTTTGATGCCGAGGAAGGGATCGCTGAATCCATGACGATTCTGCACCTCGTTACGCAATCGGGTCAGGCGCAGGATATCAACCGTCTCGAACTGCTCCGGGTGGCCATCGAGGTTCCGCATGGTGTCCAGGTAATCCTGGCGGAAGGCATTGAGTCGCTGTTGATCGGCGTCGGGGTATTCCTTGGAGATCAGTTCCAGGACAAGCGCGAGATGATCGCAGAACAATTTTACCCAATAGGCGCGGCCCTGATGGTCCTCTTTGAGATCCCAGTCACACGGGCGGTAGTTTTCCACATCGAGCAGTTGAGGCAATACGGCCACTTTGTCTCCTGAGGCTGCGGGAGAAGCCCCGGGGCACTACAATTCGAGGTATCATGATATCGAGCCAGCAATATCACAATGTTAAAGAGTGGCTGAAACAGTGTCGCCGGCCGCTAGTGTGCACGCATCAACGAGCGGACGGCGACGCACTCGGAGCACTGGCGGGGATGTCTCTGGTGTTGCAGCGGTGGGGCGCCAAGGTCACGCCGGCACTTTTCGATCCCTTCCCAACAGGTTATGAACCACTGGCCGCAATGGTTAAATGGTGCTATTGGGACGAGTTGCGCGCGGGGGGGGAGGAGAAATACGATGCACTGATCATCCTGGACACATGTGCCAGGGCGCAGCTTGAGCCACTGGAAGCTTACCTGCCGCGGGCTCCGCGCATACTCGTCATTGACCATCACACCACGCGGGACGAGATTGGGGTGCGACCGGGCGATCTGAGACTGATTGACGAATCGGCCAGTGCCGCCTGTCTGATTTTGGCCGAGTGGCTACGCGGGGTGGGCGAAATGTTGGATGACAGCATCGCGACGGCATTGTTTGCGGGGATCGCCACGGACTGTGGTTGGTTTCGTTTCTCGAATGCCGACGCGCGTACGTTCAGGGTGGCGGCGGAATTAATCGAGGCGGGGGCCGCGGCGCAGCAGTTATATCAAGCCCTTTATCAGCGGGAATCGCCGGCCAAGCTGCTCCTGGCGGGTCGGATGCTGCAATCACTGGAGTTGCACGCGGGGGGCAAGTTGGCGGTGATGAGCTTACGCCGGTCAGATTTTGAAGCTACCGGCGCCAGTCACAGGGAGACAGAGAATCTGGTGAATGAAGCTGGTCGTATCGGCGGCACTGAAGCGACCGTCCTGTTTACCGAGGATACGGATGTTATACGAGTGAACTTCCGCAGCAAACGCTGGCTGGATGTCTCCGAAGTAGCGCGCAAATTTGGCGGCGGCGGTCATAAGCGTGCCGCCGGGGCGCGGCCGGCCGGGAAATGGGACGAGGTGATACCACGCGTAATAGCCGCGCTGGTGGCCGCGCTGGAAGGTTGAGCCGGGATTTACAGGTCGGTGCGGCCGGGAGAATAACGTGAACATTGAGCAACAGGGCGAGCCGGCCATTCGCGTGGTCATGATGCCACGTGACACCAATCCGCACGGCACGATCTTCGGCGGGGTGATCTTGAGCTACATTGACCAAGCCGGAGCGATCGGAGCCCGCGCGCTGGCGCCGCATCGTTTTGTCACGGTGGCCATGGACGCGGTCGAGTTTCACGAACCGGTGTTTGTCGGTGACGTGCTGTCCTTGTATACGGCGGTCGAGCGGGTGGGGCGTACGTCGCTGACCATGCGGGTGCATGTGCACGCCCGGCGTTTCGAGGATCCGCGCGCGGATGTCCCGGTTACCCAGGCGCTGATCACCTTCGTGGCGGTCGACGAGAACCAGCAACCCATCCCACATGGCGTGGAACAGACGAAATGACTTACAAAGGGAGGTAGTGGTGTTATAATCCGGGTCGAGCGAGGATTACATATCCGCCACGCATGGAAGCGAGGTGAGGCCATGAGCATGAAGCGTCGGCCCTGTCCATATCTCAATCGCGATGACGGGCGCTGTTCCCATTCCCTGAGTATGAGTACTTTGCCGGAAGCCTTCTGTCGTTGTCTGGCGCGGCCGGAGCAATGTGCCGTTTATCGCCAGTTGCGCCACGAGAAAAAGGTAGCCGAGCATGTCGCGGCCTGCGTCCAACCGGTGTGAGCGCGTCAGAGCGCCGCGTGAATGCAGCCCGGCCTTTGAGCGCTCGGTGGGCGAGTTTCGGATTTACCTGTCTGTCGAGCTGGGACTGGCGGCCAATACGATCCAGGCTTATCAGCGCGACCTGGGCTGGCTGGGGGAGTTTTTGTTACGCCGGGGCGTCGATGATTGGGAAGCGATAACGTCGGAGTTGTTGCAGGATTTTCTGATCGAACAGAGCGCGCGGAACTATCGCGAGACGACGCTACAACGGCGGGTGGTGGCCATCCGCATGTGGCTCAAGTGGCTGCATGAAACCAAGCGGATCACACGGGATCGCGCTTCCTTGTTGGAGTTGCCCAAAGGCTGGCAACGCTTGCCACGTCCGTTGAATCTGGACCGGACGGCGGAGTTGGTAACCTCGCCCGACCCGGAGCATGTGTTGGGTTTGCGCGACCGGGCCATGCTGGAACTTTCTTATGCTTCCGGCTTGCGCGTGAGCGAATTGTGCGGCCTGGCGATCGGGGACGTGGATTTGCGGCTGGGTTATGTGCGCTGCATGGGCAAGGGGCGGCGTGAGCGGGTGGTGCCCGTGGGTGGCAAGGCGCTGGACGCCATCGAGGCTTATCTGGAACATCAACGGCCGGGACTGGTTGAAAAGGGTTTGGCGCGCGGGCGTTGGCCGGTGCCACTAACGAGGAAAGCCGCCGCCGGGATACCGCTTTTTTTGAGTCGGACGGGTGGTCCGGTGGAGCGGACGGCGGTGTGGCGGCTGGTACGCCGCGAGGCCCAACGGCGGGGAATCGCGGGGCACGTGTCGCCGCATACCCTGCGGCACAGTTTTGCCACGCACCTTTTGGAGGGTGGGGCCGATCTGCGGGTGGTGCAGGAATTGCTGGGGCATGTGGATATCAGCACGACGGAGATATACACGCATGTACAGACCAAGCGGCTGCGGGAGATTCACGCGCGCTATCACCCGCATGGGGCCGAGGCTGGGAAAAACTGAAGAGTTGGGAGTTAGGCTACATAATTTTTGATTTACATGGCTGGCGGTCTGTGTGGTCCGATAGGGGCGGGCCTGAGAGGCTTTGAGCCGAAGGTGGCCAGGGTGGCCAATTTTGCGCGCCCCCATTTGGGCCATCTTGGTTATCGGGACGCTGGGGGTTGGATTGGGCTTTTGTGTCGGGATAATAACGCTGTTTTGGGTGTGTGGGCGGAAGGTGATCAAGGTGATCATGTTTGCGCGCCCCCTATTTGCGCACCTTCGTTATCGGGACATTGGGGTAGTGTTGCAGGGGATCTGGCTGGTTCATATGTCAAAGATCCGCCAGGCGCCGGTTGTCGCGCCGGATTGTCGGGCAAGTCATTCTAGGTATTCTAGGGAACAAAGTCAAGGGGGGGAGGAAGAAGGCAACAAGGGAAGAAGGCAAGGAGGCATCACGTGAGGGTTCAGGGTTCAGATTAGCAGTGCGGGCCTTGGTAATAAAAGCATCCTTGGCATGCTTGGCGTCATGGCGGTTTCCGCCCAAATCAGAGCCCCGAGCGCGAGCGAGTGGGTTGCGGGTGGAGCCACCTTGTGTGAGCGGATTCAGGCTCGTTGAAGATGCGCGGGTGGTGTTGAGTTGGGTGGGAAGAGTATCGTTGGGAGAGTGAAATATCAGCCGTCCCTGGCGGGACTGGGGAGGAGTTTGTGCGTGTCGCGGTCCCAGCACTTCGTACTGGGCTACAATCAGCCGTCCCGCTGGGACTCATGTGCGAGATTCATGGGAAAAGAGCAGAAGACTAGAATGTCCCCTTTGATTCCCTGGGCCTCACCTCTCCGCCCATAAGTTGCACTTCAATCCGCAGTTACGTGATTGCGGGGATTTCTTTGCAGGCTCTGGCTACATTTCGTGTCAATTGGAAAGGATAAGGCCGTCGAAACTGGCTTTGAGGCCGCTTGCTGGCATGATAGACTGGATTCAATCTGGCATCGGTGCTCATTAGCGAACAGCGTTCAGGCTGCACGGTGCCAGGCCGCTTCGTGGAAAGGGGGGTCTCGTGCGACACCTCATTCTGCTCGCTGTCACTGCCATTCTGCTCGCAACGCCAGCCCCCGCCGGCATCATGCGGCACGACTTGCCGTGGAGCGACTACGAGACCTACGGCCAGACCGATCCGAAGTTCGGCGCGTCGCTGTGGGTCGGCGTGTGGCACAGCGACGGCACGCACCGCTACGGAACGATGACCGCCATCGCCAGCGGCTCGCCCGACAGCTTCTGGGGCGTCAGCGCCGCCCACGTCTTCGAAGGCCTCGACGGCTACGGCGGCGATATCACCGACATGAAAGTCCGCTACGGCACGAACGGGCTTACCAACTACTCGGTCGAGGTTGACGTCATCCAGTTCGTGCTGCATCCGGAATGGGATCCGCAGTACGCCGAATGGAACACGACTGACCTCGTGCTCGTGGAGTTCGAGATCATTCCGGACGTGACGCCCATCGGGCGATTCATCGAGTTTGTCCAGCGCGACACGTTCTTGAACATGGGGGGCTATGGCACCCCTGGCTATCCCGACACGGGGCCAGACGTATACGACGGGGAAAAGCGAGGTGGAGACAATATCTTGTACAAGTATGGTGGCGATCTCGGCTACTCCCAGATCGATTCCTCATACATGATGCTCGATTTCGGACTCGTCGACGTACAACCGCTCGAATACCACGTTTGGCTCGGCGACAGCGGTAGCGGTTGGCTGTTGGATGGCGCCGGTGAGTGGCAGCTCGCCGGGGTTACGTCATTCTGGTGGGGAGGGTTCGATAACGGTAGTTCATCCGGCGTGCTGTCGCTATACGAATTCAACTCCTGGATCGACACCATCCTCGCCGCCGCCGGCATCCCCGGCGAATGCGAAGACGCCGACCTGGACGCCGACAGCGACTGCGATCTCGCCGACTTCGCGGCGTTCCAACAGGCGTTCACCGGCCCAGGTCGGGCCGTGCGAAGCGGAGGGGGCAAGCTGCACTGGACGAACTGCGAACCCATGAAGCACCGCCGCGAGCTGTACAAGTTCCCGTGATCCCGCCGATCCATGGCGGACCGCATCAAAGCCGGGCACTAATCCCAGGGCTCATCGCACCGGTCCTTGCCCTGCCGAGAAGATTATTGTGTGGCGGAGGCCTTGTGGTCCGATAAAGACATATGATCGCAACCGAGCCGGGCGGCCGGTGTATCAAGCTGGTGAGCCGCGGTCTTGCGGGACACGGTGGTGCCGCAATGATATAGAGCCGGATTGAGATGGCTCGCGCCGGGATTCGACGGCGCTTAGTTTTAGGAGTATACGATGCGACGAAACCTGAACCCGGTTCGCTGGCGGAGCTTGTGGCTGGTTGTTATGGTTTTTGGGGTGCTGGCGCTATGTGGTTGTGACGAGGAGTTGCGCACGACGATTGAGGATGGCGTCATTGACACCTCCTCCAGTCTGCTGGGAGCCTTTCTCCAGGCTTTAATCGGCCTAGCTGGAGAGACGACAACCACGACCACCCAATTGCTGATGGACTCGAATATCCTGCAGTGTGCCTGAGTCTGGTCAGGGATTGTCGCGATCATCCTTGTGAGGCCGGGCTTCGTCGATGCGCCGGTAGGTGACGCGGCGGCGCATGCGCCAGGCGATGCTCAAGAGCACGACGCCGGCCAGCATGAATATCCCGCCGACGAAGTACGCCAACAGGCGCGGCTCCACGTAGATCAATATGCCGATCACAATCAGCAGGGTGCCGAGCACCGCCGGCGTGAGCCAGAATCCTTGTGATTCGCGTGGGGACCAGAAAATTTTACACACCTCTCTATATGTGGCTTCGCACCGACGGCCTGCGAGCCGCGGGCTGCTACAGGACATCCGCACGTTCGTGCTTGAGTCGCGATCCTTAACCCGCCATGATATCCACGGAATAGCCGATCCGCGACCGAGGGAGCACGAATCTCCGTGTCAGCCGAAGTACTACTGAGTCTTGCCAACGTCCGGGTGCAGTACGGGCATTTTCTGGCGGTGGACGGCCTGTCGTTCGAACTGCGCGGGGGAGATCTCCTGGGCATGATCGGGCCCAATGGGGCCGGCAAGACCACCACACTACGGGCCGCGGCCGGTTTGCAGGCGATCAGCACCGGCGAGGTGCGGATCCTGGGGCAGGATGTCTTCAGCCGGCCCACATTGATAGGCCAGCATCTGGGTTTTACGCCCGACACGCCGGCGTTATACGAAGCGTTAACGATCGAGCAGTATTTGAAATTCATCGCGGGTTGTTATGGACTGGAATCCAGCCTGACCAACGAGCGTATTGACTACTGGCTGGAAAGAATGTGGTTAACGGAGAAACGCGCGGCGAAGATTTCATCCTTATCCCGCGGGATGAAGCAGCGCCTGGCAGTCGCGCGGACATTGTTGCCCGATCCCCATGTCGTGTTGCTGGATGAGCCGGCGGCGGGGTTGGATCCGGCGGGGCGCGTTCAGTTTCGCCGAATGCTGGCGGGCCTGCGTGACCAGGGCAAGGCGATCATCGTCTCCTCGCATATCCTGGCGGATCTGGCGGAGTACTGCACGCATATCGCGATTATCGAGCGCGGGCGCCTGTTGAATTTCGGCACGGTCGATCAGGTGGCCGGTGCCGCCAGTCACGAGCATTGCAACTACCGGATTGTGCTGGCACAACGCCCGAGTGACCTGGCGGTGCGCCTCGACGCCATTGATGGATTGCGTGGCGTGCAGGTCGATGGCGACGTCATTACGCTGGAATACGAGCGGGACAAAGCCGCCGCGGCGCGGCTGCTGGCGCAGTTGCTGGCAATCGGATTGCCCGTGGCGGAGTTTCGGCCCTTGGAGCCGGATCTGGAGCAGGCTTACCTGCGCAGCGGCATAGGTCAGGTGGACTAGCAGATATGACCGTCAATCCACTATTATGGCTGCATTTTCGCCTGACGGGCGCCTGGTGCACCAACCTGCTTATAGCGCTGGTTTATGCGAGCCTGGCGATCGTGGGCGCGACAGTCAGCTATCGCATGGCCGGGACAACAGCCCCGCCGGGAGCGGTCAGCAAAGTCTGGCTGGGGATCGTGACTGCCGCGCAGGGATTGTTTCTGCTGTTGATTGGGCCGGGTGCGATTCGCAAGGCGATCCTCCAGGATTTTCAGACCGGCATGATCGAGTCACACCGGCTGTCCCCCATGAGTGGCTTCAGGATCGTGGTCGGTTACATGGTCGGGCCGCCGGTGCAGGCTTTCTGGCTGGCGGGCACCGGTCTGGTGTTGGGGAGCTACTTCGCGGTTGATATAGCGGTTAACCTCAGCCCACTGGTGGTTCCGGGCTGGTATGGCTTCCAGCTCTGCGTGATGTGCGTGGCGCTGATGGTGTCATCCGCAGTGGTGCTGATAGCCTTGAGCACGAGCGGGAAGCTCAATGTGGTTGGCCTGATGATTCCGGCGGCGATATTCGGGGGCTGGGCGGCGTTGCAGTTTGTGCCCGGATTGGCGCTGGCTACCGGGGTGTTGGGGGCCGGTGACCTGATACTGGCGCTGTTTCAGGGTGGGCCGACGGGAATTTCGGGCGACGCGCGTGGCGTGGCATTGGCGGCGCTGTTGCAATTGGCGTTTACCGCGATGTTCCTGCGTGCGGCATGCCGCAAGGTGCGCGCTCCCGAGCGCGCCATGTTCAGTATTCCGCTGGGGCTGCTGCTGGCAGTGGTCTGGGCGGGGGCGCTGGTAGCGGGTATGGCCTTGATGCCGTCGGATCACTGGCTGATCAGCGATTTTGATAATCCCAACGCGGCCCAGATAATCTGTTCGGCGGCGACGTTGATGATCGTGGCATTGTTCCCGTTGCTGGCGGCGGCCAACGAGCGGTTCCGGCTGGAGCGAGCGGTGGCTTTTGGCGTGGTGGTGTCGCGGGCGCGGATGTTGCTCGCGGTAGCCATGCCGGCACTGTTGGCGGGACTGGGTTTGGCCACGATGGTGCTGATGTACCGCTGGACACCATTGGGTCGCATGCCGTTTGCCACCTCGGCGGATACATTCAGGCAGGCATTCACGACGTGGCCGCCGCTGTTGGCGATGTTGCTGGCGCTGGGCTTATCGTTCTGGACGGATTTGGTTTTGCTGTTCTGGATAGTGGCGCGCGGCATGCGCGTGTTGCGGATGGTGTTGATTTTAACGGTGCTATTGAAGGCCGGGCCGTTGTTGATGGCGCTATGTATAACCGGTGTGTGGGAAGCACTCGATCAGCCGCTGAATTTCACGGAAACGCAGATCGCTGGTTTTTCACCGGTGGGCACGTTGATGATGTGCATGTGTGAGGGGGGCAATCCCTGGCCGGGATTGGTGGGGCAATTGGGCCTGGCCGGTTTGGCGACGTGGCTGGCCTGGCGGACGCGGCGCTGGTTGCGGCGCATGGCGGGAAGTGAGTAATGGGAGCGGTGAGCAGACCGTCGACTGATCCGGAGCTTGAGCCCATCCGTGAGAAGGTGCTGGCTGGCGAGCGGCTCGCGGAGGCCGACGGGCTGACGCTCATTCAGACGCGCGACATTCACACGCTGGGCGAGTTGGCGAATATCGTGCGCGAGCGGCGGCAAGGCCGGCGGGCGTACTACAACATCAATCGCCATATCAATTACACGAACTACTGCGTGTTGCGGTGCAAGTTCTGCTCGTTTTACCGCTCTTATGGGCAGCGGCACGCGGCCGGGGCGGGTGGTTATGAGTACACCGTGGATGAGATCGTGGCCTTGGCGCGCGAGGCGGCGGAAGGCGGCGCGACCGAAGTGCATATTGTGGGCGGCCTGCATCCGAAGCTGCCGTTTTCGTATTACACGGATATGTGTCGAGCCATCAAGGCGAATTGTCCTGGACTGCATATCAAGGCGTTCACGGCGATTGAGATCGTACACTTCGCGCGGATCAGCCGGCCACGCCGGAGTATTCGGGGAGTGTTGACGGAATTGCGGGCGGCGGGGCTGGATAGCCTGCCCGGAGGCGGGGCGGAGATTTTCGACGATCGCGTGCATGCCGAGGCTTTTCGCAGCAAGGTCGGGGCCGAGCACTGGTTTGACGTGCACCGCGTGGCCCATGACCTGGGCATTCCGTCCAACGCGACCATGCTCTATGGCCATATCGAGACGCTGCCGGAGCGGATTGGGCATCTGATCAGGCTGCGCGAGCATCAGGATGAGTCGTTAGCCAAGATGGCGGCTGGGCGTGAGGGGCCGAAAAAGGGGACAGGCACCTCGGGTGAAGCCGAGAGGCGCGGGGGGGATGATAGTGGTCTCGGAGCCAGTCCCCTTTTTCGGCCGAAACAATACACAACACCTGTGGGACCGGTTTGTAACCGGTCTAAGGCGGCGTTTAACTGTTGTGTGCCGCTGTCGTTTGTGCCGGCGGGGAGCGAGTTGGCGCATTTGCCGGGGCCGAGCGGGCTGGACGATCTGAGGACGCTGGCGGTGGCGCGACTGATGCTGGACAACTTTGACCACATCAAGGCGTTCTGGGTGATGCATTCGCCCAAGCTGGCGCAGGTGGCACTGAACTGGGGCGTGGATGACTTCGACGGCACGGTGATGTGGTACGACATCACCAAGCGCGAAGGTCACGGCACGACCCGGCAGGCGGTGACGGTCGCGCAGATGCGACGATTACTGCGCGAGGCGGGCTGCGAACCGGTAGAGCGCGATACGCTGTATCGGCCGGTGCGGCGGGATGCTGATTAGAGTGATTCGCCGGCGACATGAACAGCCGGGAGGCATGCCACGGCTGAACTGTGGTAGACTGTGCCATGTGGATTAGAGACCGTCATTAATTACGGAGGTGGACCATGCGTTTTATGATTATCGCGGCGTGCTTACTGGTGACTGGTTGTCATGGACCATTATCAAAGCCGATGGTCGATCGACTCGACGATGAAACACAGCAAAAGGTCGATGGCGTCTGGCTCAACATGTTCACGACCCCCGACAACCTTGACCGCACGTTGCTGCTCGATGTCATATTGTCGGGGCAACTGCATCAATATGGCGTGGACCACCTGCGGCTCGTTAGCGAGAAATACGTCGGTGACGGGCTGGTTGTAATGGAAGTCCGTTTCGACCGCGAAGACCCAGCGTTCGACGAGTTCAGCGTAAGCTATATCGACAGCATGGGCCACGAAATCAGACGCGAGCGGTTTGCGCGGGAGGAGGTTGAGGGGGAGCTTTACTTCCTGTTCTCACCTGAGGAAGTAACGGACGACATGGACGCCGAAACTCGCATGACCACCGAGCTGCGCATCGCCGAGCGGGAGGCCCGCTTTGAGGAAATCCAGGCTATCCTGGCCCCGTTGCAAGAAGACGACAATCTTCCTGATGAAGATGGTGAAATGGAGTAGGGGCCAGCCACAGCCTGTCTGCGCCAGACCGTGCCACACGTCTGAAGGCTCAGCGGGAGCTTCGCCCTGCCGAATGGCTGCGTCACCACTGTACGCTGGTTGTCGGTAGGCCAGGGGGCTCAGGCGGTGACCGGGCTTGGTTTGGGGCCGCGTTGGAGAAGGCGGGAGATTGCAATGGGGATTTTGGAGAGGGGTAGTACGTGGTCGGCGCCGTCTTTTTTGACGGCTTCGTGGGGCATGCCGTAGACCAGGCTGGTCTCCTGGTCCTGGGCGATGGTCCAGGCGCCGGCCTGGCGCATGCGGGTGATGGCGTCGGCGCCGTCGTGGCCCATTCCGGTCATGATGACGCCGATGGCACGCCGGCCGCAGGCGCGCGATACGGAGTCGAACATGACATCCGCTGATGGGCGGTGCCCGGAGACCTTCTCGCCGCCATCCAATTGAATCCGCAACTGGCCACCCTGGCGGACCAGTTTCATATGCTGGTTGCCGGGCGCTACCAGGACTGTCCCCTGGCTGAGCAGTTCGCCGTGCCGCGCCTCGCGCACGTTCATGTTGCACACGTTATCAAGGTGTTTGGCAAAGGCGGCGGTGAACTCGGCGGGCATGTGTTGTGTAATCAGGATTGGCACGAAGTCGCTCGGGAAGGCGGGCATCATGGCCATTAGAGTTTGTGGTCCGCCGCAACTTATCCCGATGGCGACCACCCAGCCGCGTTCGCGATTGGGCGGCGACGTGGGGGCGGCGCTGGAGTTGGATGATTTTGGCGCAGTGCAGGGGTGCCGGCGGTAGCTCTTGGCCTGGGCGGCGCTGATGATTTTCTCGAGGAGTTGTTGGCGGAAGGCGGGCAGGTTGCCAACGCTGCCAGAACTGGGTTTGGTGACGTAATCGAAGGCGCCTTTGCGGAGAGCTTCGAAGGTGATCATGGCGCCGGCCTGGGTCAATGAAGAGACCATGACAAACGAGACGGGGGCCTTGCCGACGACGCGTTCCAGGACGCCGATGCCGTTTAGTCGGGGCATTTCCACGTCGAGCGTGATTACGTCGGGTCGCAGCACCCTGATTTTCTGGAGTGCGTCCAGGCCATCGACGGCGAAGCCGACCACTTCGATTTGTGGGTGATTGGCCAGGGCGCTGCGCAGAATATTCCGGACAAATGAACTGTCATCGACGATCAGGGTTCTGATCTTTTTAACGGCCGCGGGCTGGTTGCTTTTGAATATTGCCATGGTCTGTCAGGATCTGACTGTCAGATTGTGCTTCATAGATATACGGACGGGTCGGGATACGTCCCATAAGTTCCCGGAACCCCTCAAGGGCCTTGCAGAAATAATCGGCGAGATTGGCGGGCGGGGTGAGATGGGTATCCGGGGCGGGGTATTCTGGTAAATTGATGGCGGTCGGTTCTCGTAATAGTACTGATCGGAGTGCGTGTAAGGTACACTGCGGCATTGGTGTGGCGTTGTCTGGGCTAAGTTATCTTTGCGGGTAGCTATTAGATCCGAGCAGGGCATATGGATCAGGACGTTGTAAGACAGGCTGCCGAGCTACTGGTGGGGGCCGCCGCGGTGTGTGTTTCGACCGGGGCGGGGATGTCGAAGGAATCGGGTATCGAGACATTTCGCGATGATAAAACCGGATTGTGGTCGAAGTTTGATGCCCGGGAGCTGGCCACGCCGGAGGGCTTTCTCCGGGATCCGGTGAAAGTCTGGGCCTGGTATCGCTGGCGGCGACAGAAACTGTCGGAAATTGAGCCGCACGCCGGGCACTGTCTGCTGGCGGAGTGGGAGACGCGCGTCTCGGACTGGGCGCTGGTGACGCAGAACATTGACGGCTTGCATCATCGCGCGGGCTCGGAGAACGTCATCGAACTTCACGGTCGGCTGGACGTGGCCCGTTGCACGTATTGCGACTACGAGGCGCGCGGATTGGAGGACCTGGGCGAGGACCCGTCGTGTCCGGTGTGCATGAAGCGCTTGCGGCCGGGTGTGGTTTGGTTCGGTGAGTCTTTGCCACCGGGGGCGATCGAGCAGGCCTTTCAAGCCGCGCAGCGCTGTGACGTCTTCGTGGTGATTGGTACGAGCGGAGTGGTGCAGCCGGCGGCTTCACTGGCGGACGCCGCCAAGGCTTACGGGGCGGGGGTGATAGAGGTTAATCCCAACGAGACGGAATTATCACGCTTGGCGGATGTCGTCGTGCGCAGTGGGTGTCGTGACGCACTGGTGGCAATTGACGCCGCCTGGCGCGAGCTTGGTTCATGAAAGTGACATGCGAACAGGCAATGTTATAGGCCGGTTATTGCCGCCGATTGGCTTTAACTCTATCCTGCGAGCGGCGTAACAACACGGGCGGCGAAAGCCGGCAGGAGAATTCACTTGCATAACAATCAGAACATGATGGGAAAAACGGTTTGTATCTCACTAGCGGTGGTGTGGCTGATTATTGGCGGTTGTCCGCAGACGGGATCAACCAATCAGACGGCGTACATTCTCCCGGCGGCCATACCGGCCATAATTCAGCATGTCATCGACCACCGTGATACGTTTGTGTTTAACCCGGCGGACCCACTGGGTGACGTGGTGGCCGGGACCGAACAAGATCCGCTGGCGCAATTGGATGGCTGCTGGGCGAGTTATTTCAATTATGCCGCCCCCGCCGATACCGGGACGATCAAGGCCGGTGAGCCGCTGCTGGATACTTATGAGTCCTATCACTTTGATGCCGCCGCCGGGACGATCGAATATGTGATTTATCAGGAAGATGTACTTGGTACTGTGGCGATCTTCGCCCAGTATACTGGTACATACACGGTTACGGATCCGGGGCAATTGCGGGCGGACTGGCAGAAATTGACGTTTAGTGATCCCGAAACTGGACAGACCATCGCGCATGAAGCCACGCCTGGGGAAGAGATTCCGTCATGGGACTACCGGGTCACGTTATCCGGCGACCAGCTCAGGATCATCCATGATTCGGACGTGGAAGCCGGCGACGGGGTCAGCGCGGAAGACCTGGAGTACTATGAACGGCGGGTTTTCGAGCGGTTCAGTTGCTTGTAAGTTCATTTTATGCCTTGAGATATGTGCCGAACGCGCAGGCAGTGGACGATTGGGGGACTCCAAATTAGCGGCAGTTGTTAAACGACCCCGACCTCTTGAACGATACGTTCACTGAGGCTGTGGGTCTCCGCTCAAACGAGCGGACAGCCTGGCTTGAGGGTCCGAGTTACGGCGAGCTCGGACTCTCTCTTTTTGCGCCGGCTGGGCGGGATTCGGGGGCCTTCTCGGTCGCCTTTTGGGAAGTAGAGCTTTGCTGCTCGCTTTTGGCGGCGGCCTGGCGTTGGGCGCGGGTGGGGATCTTGTCGAGCTTTTCCTTGAGCTGGGTGAACATGCGCTCCAGGGGGCGCTCCAGGAGATTGACTTGCCGGGTGGTTTTCTCGCGCTGCTGGTCGCTGTCCGCTTTTTTAACGGCCTCGTGAGCTTCGGCCAGCTTGCCGCCGCTACGCCGCAGATACTTGTCGCGCTGCTCCTGCTGGTATCTCAGATACTTGTACGCCGCCTCCTTCTGCTCCTGGTTAAGCTGGTAGCGACGGATGAAGTTGTCTACGTAGCGCGTCCATTCATCGCGCGATTGGTCACCTGGGCGGTCCGCACTCCGGTCGTTGGGCTGATCGGCATCGGCGGCGGCCGCAGCCGCGGTTTCAGCTTCTTCGTTCCATTCGCCCTTGGCGCGCAACTCGGCTTCGCGAGCCTCTTTGTGCATTTCCCGTTCGCGTTGGCGTTCGTGCTGGCGGTGCTCCGGGCTGCCGGGCCACTCGGTCTGGGCGTCGAAGCCGCCTTCGCTCCAGACCCCCAGCCGCTGATTGACATAACTTACACCGACGCGGAAGGCGGCCATCTGCCCATCAAGAATAACCTGCTGTTCCTCGGTCATGTAGGCGCGCATGTCGACACTGACACCCTCGAACAGGTCGGTGAATTCATCCACGAGTGGCAGTGTGCGTTGGGCCCAATCGGCGACATACTCGGAGTCCGGGGCCTCGCCCGCCAGCAGGGCTTCGAGATACTCATTGGTGAGCTGCATGATCTCGCCACGGTTATCGTTCAGCCAGGTCGGGAAGCGCTCTTTGAACAGCTCGCGGGTGTTGTAGAGCTGGTCTTCGTCGAAATCATAGGTCCCGGACATCTCTTCCGTCATGCGGTCGAGGAATAGGTCCATCATGCGTTGTGTGGGCCAGAAGCCGGCCGGCGGCAAGGCATCTTTCTTCTTGGGGCGCTCCTCGTCCTCGTCGTAGTAATCCTGGGGCAGCGCCAGGGCGGCCGTGAGGGTCAGAACACCGAGCAGGGCTATTAATTGGTGTCGCTTCATGAGTAGCTTCTCCGGTCGGCCGTGGTGTTATGGGGTGGCGGCATCCCGGCCACCAACCACTGCTTGCTGGTCGGAAGCTGGTGACTCTTGTGTCGCGCCCTCCCGCCGGGACTGGGTGGCGGCCACACGTTGCTGGCGAGTCGGAATGCGTTCCAGCTTCTCCTTGAGTTGTGTAAACATGTTGTCCAGCGGGCGCTCAAGCTCTGTCAGAGTTTGTTGAGTCCGGGTCCGCTGGCGATCGCTATCAGTCTGTTTCAGGGCCAGCCGGGCATCCGCCAGGGCCGACCCGCGCCGACGCAGATACTTATCACGGCGCTCCTGCTGGAAGCGGAGGATTTTGTGCGCGTCGGCCTGCTGGGTATCGTTGAGTTTATAGCGCCGGACGAAGTTGTCCACATATTGCTTCCACTCGTCGTTGTTCGCGGCACGGCGCGAATCGGCGGTTGCGGCCTTGCCGGGAGGCAGTTTTTCGACGTGGCCGACTAACTTCGCATCTTCGGGGGGTAGGCCCTGGGCCGCGCGGCTGGCGTCATCTTGCGCCACGGCAAGCCCTTCTCGGCGTTTTTTTTCCGCCCCGTCGAAATCCTCGCCGTGAATCCAATCGGTGCGAGGATTGAAGCCGCCTTCGGCCCAGTGGCCGATGCGCTGGCTGGTGAAGTTGATACCGGTACGAGCCATTTCCAGTTGGCTGTCCAGGATTCCCTGCTGTTCATCGGTCAGGAAAGGCCGCATATCCTCGGAGACGTCCTCGACCAGGCTGGAGAATCCTTCCAGGATGGGCAAGGCTTGTTGGGACCACTTGGCGACCCAGTCGATGTTGGGGGCTTTCGTGTCGAGGATGGCTTCGACGTAACCGTTGGTGAGTTGCATCAACTCGCCCCGGTTATCATTCAGCCAAGTGGGCAGACGCTCCTTGAATACCGAACGCACGTTGTAAAGCTGATCTTCGTCGAAGTTATACGTACGGCTCATGTCCTCGGTGACGCGGTCGATGAATAGGTCGATCATCCGGTCGCTGGGCCAGAAGCCGGATGCGGGCATGGCTTGCGTGCGGCGGGGGGGCTCTTTTTCCTCGTCATAATAGTTCTGCGCGCGGGCGATGCCGCTTGAACAAATCAGAATATACAGAACGACCGCTTGTTTCATGAGTCTCATTTCGCGAATCCTCCTTGTTTCGCTGCCCGCGGATGGCACATGGTTCATCCGCCGGCGTCTGTCAGGTTCGGCGGCCTCCCTTGGCTGAATCGCGCCATATCCCAAGCCTGGCGCGCACGCCAGGACGAACCCTAAAATTGTACACGGCGCCTACCGCCGCGCCGCGGTTCGTGGCACTTTTCTACAACTCCTGACAGTGGTCGTGAGATTCAGGTTCTTGGTTTTCCTGCCCGTGGGCGGCTGGAAATGCGCGCCGGGGGGTCGCACAATAGGGTCATGATGCGCTTGGTACCCGTGCATGTGCTGGTTATTGACGATGATGACGCCGTCTGCCGCAAGGTCGGCGCCTGGTTAAGTGAGGCGGGCTACAACGTGGCCACGTTCACCGATCCGGCGGCCGGGCGGGCGCATGCCGAGAAGGTGGCCTCTCGGGTGGCGCTGTTGGATCTGCGGCTGCCCGGTGTCGAGGGGGCCGAGCTGATTGAGACCTTCCGTGATTCGTTCCCGCGCACGCGGGTTTTGGTGTTGGCGGCTTTCCCCGA
Source organism: Planctomycetota bacterium (assembly GCA_043820985.1). Lineage (GTDB taxonomy): Bacteria > Planctomycetota > Phycisphaerae > UBA1845 > Fen-1342 > JAAYXS01. Next base: position 1,048 of record JBDRDH010000154.1, on the reverse strand, counting down.
GCCCGCCGAGCTGATTGCGGCGGTGCGCGCGGGGGCCCGTGACGTACTGGAAAAGCCGGTACAGCAAGCCACGCTGCTGGCGGCTCTCGAACGCCAGGTGGTGGACCTGGGCATAGGGGTGCGCTCGGAGGAAGAATTCAACCAGCGACTGGGAGCACGCCTGCGGGCATTGCGCGGCGCGGCGGATCGCACCCTGGGTGATGTGGCTGATGCCGGTGGCCTGAGTTCGGCGCAGCTCTCGCACATCGAATTAGGCAAAACCGGAACCAGCACCTGGTCACTGGCGCGCATTTGCGGCGCGCTTGGCAAGCCGCTGGCCGAGTTGCTGGAAGACTTGTAGCTTCATGCGCTCAGGGAGTCGGCGGTGGCGCATCACACTTTACTGGCGGTCGTGCTGGTGCGGGCCGAGCCGCCATTGTGCGAACAGGTCAGCGCCGCGCGGCGCGCCGGGGCAGACCTGGTTGAGCTGCGCGTCGATTGCATCAATGATGAGCAGGCCGTTGCGGAACTACTGGCCGGGCCGCATGAGCTGCCGTTTATCCTGACTATTCGCGCGCGGGCCGAAGGGGGACAATGGAATGCCAGCGAAGCGCGGCGGGCGGCATTGCTGGCAAAACTGGCGGCACTCCGGCCCGAATACATTGATATCGAGTACGCCTGTCAGGCAGAGTTGATGGCGCCGTGCGGGGTGCTGTCGGACAGTCAGCGAACACATCAACTAATGCTGTCACATCATAATTTGCATGATACACCGAACGACCTCGATCCGGTTTTCGAGCAACTATCAGCATCGGGCGCTGATGTTATCAAGGCAGTTTTTACGGCCCACGACGCAACGTGTGCATTCCGCGTGTTGGAGCAGTTGCGGCGGAACGTCCGCCACCGACCGACAATTGCCTTGGCGATGGGTGAAGCGGGAGTGCTGACGCGTGTGCTGGCGGCGAAATATGGGGCTTTCCTGACGTTTGCCAGACTGGAGCCCGGCGTGGTTTCGGCCTCGGGACAGCCGACCATTCATGACTTAATGGGACTGTATCGTTGGCGCGAA
>JBDRDH010000153.1:0-3984 GCA_043820985.1 Planctomycetota bacterium | reverse complement strand
CAAGCTGCACCACAAAAAACTGGACGCTATCGTCCTCAATCACCCCGCCGCCATCGGTGCGAAACGCTCGCGGCTGGAGGTTCTACAACGCGGCCGGCCGTGGCAAATCCTGCCAGAAACCACCAAAGCACGCCAGGCCCTCCAGTTAATACGCCTGGTCGAGAACCTGCTCAGAAGCGGCTGAGATCACATACCATCGCCCGCACACGTTCATTAATACAGTCCCATTTGCCGTTCGCCCGTCAAGAGCATACGATCCAAAACAAGCCCCAATAAAGGGACAGGAGGCGAGTCCGCATGCCGACCACGGCACCCGCATCAGCACCATTCGTTCACTTGCACGTCCATAGCGAGTTCTCGCTACTGGATGGAGCCTGCCGCACGAAGGACCTGGTGCTGGCCGCGCGCGATCTGGGTATGCCCGCTGTGGCTATCACAGATCACGGCAACCTCTTTGGAGCCATCGAGTTCTACACGCACGCTGTCCAGGCTGGCGTTAAACCCATCATTGGCTGCGAGCTATATCTGGCCCCCGGCGATCGGCGAAACAAGGAATCCCGCGGCGCGCGCCAGGACAGTGCACACCTACTCCTCTTGGCCCAGAACCAAACCGGCTATCGCAATCTGGTGAAGCTCTCCAGCATCGGCTACCTGGAAGGCTTTTACTACAAGCCCCGCATCGACAAGGAAGTCCTGCGCGCGCACTCTGATGGCCTGATCTGTCTGAGCGCCTGCCTGGGTGGCGAGATCCCCCAGGCCCTCCTGCGCGAAGACCATGATGCCGCCAAACGACTCTCCGAGGAATATTTATCCATCTTCGGCCCGGACCGCTTCTTCATCGAGCTCCAGAACCACGGCATGCCCGAGCAGCAGCGGGTTAATCCCGAGCTGGTCGCCCTGGCTAACGATCTGGGCGTGGCAACCGTGGCCACCAACGACGTGCACTATCTCACCCACGACGACGTCTCGGCTCACGACGTGCTCTGCTGCATTGCCACCCGCGCCAAGGTCGAAGACGAGAACCGTTTCCGCTTCGACACCGACCAGTGTTACCTCAAGTCCGGCGACGAGATGCAGACGGCCATGGCGGATTACCCCGAAGCCCTGGCCAGCACCACCCGCATCGCGGACATGTGCGACATCGAGTTCGACTTCTCCAAACGCTACGCCCCCCGCTTCAAAACCCCCGCCGGCAAGACCGCCGAGGATTACCTGCGCGAGCTGGTCTATGAAGGTGCCAAGTGGCGTTATGACGAGATCAGCCCCGAGCTGCGCGAACGCATCGACTACGAGCTGGATGTCATCCAGAGCAAGGGTTTCAGCGGCTACTTCCTGATCGTTTGGGACTTCGTGCGCTATGCACACTCCCAAGGCATCCTGAGCGTGGCGCGCGGCAGCGGTTGCAGCACCGTCGTGGGCTATTGCCTGAAAATCAGCACCGTCGATCCCCTGCACTACGGCTTGTATTTCGAGCGCTTCATGGACCCCGAGCGCGACGAAATGCCCGATATCGACATGGATATCGCCCAGGACCGCCGCCAGGAAGTCATCGAGTACGTACGCCAGAAATACGGTCACGTCGCCCAGATCATCACCTTCGGCCGGCTCAAACCCCGCGCCGCCATCCGTGACATCTGTCGGGCTCTCGACGTCCCGCGCGATGATACCGACCGCGTCGCCAAGCTCGTGCCCGAAGAACTGAAGATGACGATGGACAAGGCGCTCATCCGTGAGCCCGAACTGAAAAAAATCTACGACCAGAACCCGACTTTCACCAAAGTCATCGACCTGGCCCGGCGACTGGAAGGTCTGGCCCGCCATGCTTCCGTACACGCCGCCGGCATCGTGATCGCCGACCAGCCGCTCGACGAATTGATCCCGCTGTATAAACCCTCCGACAGTGACGAGATCACCACGCAATTCGAGGGCCCCATCGTCGAGAAGATCGGCCTGTTGAAGATGGATTTCCTCGGTTTGCGCACGCTCTCACAAATCAACCGCGCTTGCGAACTCGTCCAGCAACACCACGGCGTCAAGATCGACCTCGACAAGCTCGACCTCACCGACCAGAAGGTCTACGAAATCCTGGCCCACGGCGAAACCCGTGGTATCTTCCAGTTCGAGTCCGGCGGTATGCGCGACGTGCTCATGAAAATGAAACCCAACCGTATCGAGGACCTTATCGCCGCCAACGCCCTCTACCGCCCCGGCCCCATGGAGTACATCGACGAATACGTCGCCCGCAAGCACGGCAAACACTGGACCACCCCACATGAGACCATGACCGAGGTCTTGAATGAAACCTACGGAATCATGGTCTACCAGGAACAGGTCTCGCGCATGGTCAACCGGCTCGGCGACGTCCCCCTCCGCCGCGCCTTCCGACTCGCCAAGGCCATTTCCAAGAAAAAAGAATCCATGATCAACGCCGAGCGCCAACCCTTCCTCGAAGGAGCGCTAAAGAACGGCGTACCGCGCGGCGTGGCCGAGAATGTCTTCACCGATATCCTCAAGTTCGGCGGCTACGCCTTTAACAAGGCCCACTCCACCGGTTACGCCGTGGTGGCCTTTCAGACCGCTTATCTCAAGACGTACTACCCGGTCGAGTTCATGGCCGCCTTGATGACCTTCGAAAGCGGCAACACCGATAAGATCGCCAGTTACCTGGACGAGTGCCGTCGGCTGCGGCAGCGTGACGGGACAAAGGGCATTGCGGTCAAGCCCCCCGACGTCAACGAGAGCGAAGCGGAATTCACCGTTGTCTATCCGGAGACCCAGGAGGATGACGAGCCACGGGCTTCAACCCGCGCATCAGATCGACACTTAAGCGGCGCGATCCGCTTTGGCCTCGCCGCCATCAGCGGTGTCGGGCACAAAGCCGTCCAGGCCATCATTGCCGCGCGGCACGAGGAACGCTTCCGCGATATCTACGATTTCTGCGAGCGCGTCGATCTCTCTATCGTCAACAAGGCCGTGGTCGAAGCCTTGATCAAGGCCGGTGCTTTTGACAGCACGGGCGCCATGCGCCGCGCCATGATGCAAATCCTCGACCAGGCCATCGGCCTCGGCCACAACTCCCAACGCGACAAACGCGCCGGCCAGATGAACATGTTCGGCGACTTTGGGGCCGCCGCGACACCACCGCCACCGATCGGCACGCAGGAGTGGTCCGACACGGAAATGCTGGCCCATGAAAAAGCCACACTGGGTTTCTACATCACCAAGCACCCCCTGACCCAGTACGAGGATCTGGTCAAGTGCTTCAGTACAGTCGATACCTCCGGGCTGGCCAGCTATGCCGAACGCGCCGGCGGCGACCGCGGACAACAACGCCGGCGCGGCTACCGCGGACCGTCGGTGACCATGGGCGGCCTGGTATCCCGGATCCGCCCGGTGGCGATTCGCCAGGGCCGCAGTGCCGGCCAGAAGATGCTGGTAGTCACCCTTGAGGACTTCGTCGGCTCTACCGAAGCCCTGGTCTTCCCGGACAAGCTCGAGCAGATGCAGCCGCTATTGAAACCCGATGCCATCGTGTTTATTGAGGGGGAGGTGGACACCCGCCGCGAGGAGCCCAGCATTCGCACCGCCCGCGTGATCCCCATTGAGGAAGCCCGCCACACTCTCGCGCAGAGCGTCATCATCAGCTTGGCCGCTTCGAGCACCACGCCGGAATTATTGTCACGCATCCGTGATATCTGTCGCGCGTATCGCGGCTCGCGCGAGTTGTATTTTGAAGTCACCATGTCTGATGGTTCCAAGGCCCTGATTCGCGGCACTCAGGATGCACGCATCGACCCCTCGGACGCCTGCCTGGCCGCGCTACAAGAACTCATCGGCCCCGACCACATCCATTGTCGTGGCCCTCATGGCCTCTTAACCGCGATCTGAAATACCGCACAATACCCGCGCACCCCCGTCCAAATGCGCCGCGCCAGCCGGGTGCCATGCCCAAGCCGGGTGCCATGCCCAAGCTGAAAGCGCCGG
>JBDRDH010000152.1:0-7361 GCA_043820985.1 Planctomycetota bacterium | reverse complement strand
GATCCGGCGACCAACACGAAGTCCCCGCAATCAGAAATCCCGCTCGCGGCAGCCGCCATATCCGCCCGAGCCGGCTAAAAACACCGCCACCGCGGGCCATAACCGACCCGACCAAACTACACAAAACGGCCAAAGCCCAGGCCCAGGGGCTGAAGCCCCTGGCAACAATCGTGCGCCCTTCGGGCGAAGAGCGCCCCTGGCCGTGACCTCCGCCCTCCGGGCGGAGAGCGATGGAGCGGTAGGGCCGGGGGGCGGCGGCGAGGGGGCGGTTATAATATCTGTAAGCGGCTGCATGTCAGGCGGCCTGAAATACGGTTTTATTATGTGCCGGTTGAGTATCGGCGTTACAGTGCTCAGTCGCGAGTGTGAAAGCGCTTCCCGAGGCGAGCGGAAAGCGTGTCACAGGTCCAGCAGGAGCAAGAGCGTATGCCTGTTAAGCAAGCCTGGGTGGCAATCGTATGTGGGCTAATGGCCTGTGCGGTGGCCGTGGGGGACGACTGGCCACAGTTTCGCGGGCCCAAGCGGGACAACATCTCAAGCGAGACCGGTCTGCCGCGGACCTGGCCCGAAGGCGGTCCCAAGGTACTGTGGTCGACAGGGGTCTGCCAGGGCTATGCGGCGGCGGCGATTCATGGCGGGCGGGTCTATATCAACGATTACAGCGAGGAAGCCACGGAGTGGTATGTCCGCTGCCTGCGGCTGGCGGATGGCGAGGAAATCTGGCGCTTCAAGGAGAGCAAGCGGATCCGCCCCAATCACGCCATCACGCGGACGGTGCCGGCGGTGGATGGCAAGTATGTGTTCTCATTGGATCCGAAGTGTATCTTTCACTGTCTGGACGCCGAGACCGGGCGGGAACTGTGGCGCAAGAGTCTGGTCAAGGACTACCAGGCGAAGATTCCGCCCTGGTATAACGGGCAGTGTCCGCTGATTGAGTCAGACCGCGTGATCATCGCACCGGGTGGGACCGAAGCGCTGATGGTGGCGCTTAAGAAGGACACGGGTGAGGAGCTTTGGCGGACACCCAATCCGGGAAAGTGGCCACTGGCGCATTCGTCGGTGATGCCGGCGGAGATTGGCGGTGTGAAGCAGTATTTGTGGTGCACGCTGTTCGGGCCGCTGGGGGTGTCGGCGGAGACCGGGGAGTTGCTGTGGTTTTACCCGCGAAAGTTCAATATCGCGGTAGCGCCGTCGCCGTTGGCCGTGGGGAAAGATCGGGTGCTGATGACGGCGGGATACGACGCCGGCAGCGTGATGCTGCAATTGCGCAACGAGGCTGGCCGCTTCGCGGTGGAGCCAATATTTGACCGCACGAGCGCGGAGTGGAGCTCTGACGTTCATACGCCAATCGTTTTTGAAGATCACATCATTGGAGTGAGCCGGAAGAAACGGGGTCTGCTGACGTGTCTGGACCTGGACGGCAACACGATATGGGACAGCCAGGAGAAAGCGTCATTTGAATTGGGCAGCTACCTGATGGCGGACGGGCTGATCTATATCCTGGAGGGGAAGACCGGCATGTTGCGGTTGGTGGAGGCCAACACGACGGAGTACCGCGAGTTGGCCAGCGCGCAGGTGCTCGACGGGCATGATGTCTGGGGACCACTGGCACTATCGAATGGCAAGCTGGTGGTACGGGACATGACAAAGATGGTGTGCCTGGATGTGGGGCCGCCGGCCAGTGCGAGTCGGGTGGAGCGGCTGGGTATTGAGGGGTGTGAGTCGCCGGAAGCAAATGGGGAAGAACCGATAAAGGCGAACTATCGACAGGTAGCGGTGATTGCGGGGGCGGATGCCAAGCGCGGGCGGTTCAATGAAACGTTGAACGGGTTGGCGCTTGACTCGCAAGACCGGCTGTACGCGGTGGGTGATTCGGTGGTGCGCGTGTTCTCGCCAGCAGGGGAGTTGTTGCGCGAGTGGACGACGGAGCGGCCGGGGTATGCGGTGGCGGTGGCGGAGGACGGCACGGTTTATGTCGGGCAGGCGGGGCAGGTGCAGGTCTTTGATAAAGAGGGGAAATTGCGAGCGACGTGGCGGGACGCGGAGCGGCTGGGGGTGGTGACGGCAATCGGTGTAGTGGGCGACGAGGTTGTGCTGGCGGACGCAAAGGATCGGTGCCTGCGGCGGTACGATCGGCAGGGGCAGTTCATCAACAACATTGGCAAAGACAACCGCATGCACGGGTTTCTGATACCGAATGGCGCGGTAGATTTTACCGTGGATGCGCAGGGGGTGATACACGCGGCGAATCCGGGCCGGCATCGAGTTGAGAAGTATACGCTGGAGGGCAAGCAGGTGGGGCGGTACGGGCGATTTGGTGGGAGCGATCTGGCGGGATTCACGGGTTGCTGTAATCCGACCAATATAGCGCTGGCAAAGAATGGGCGCGTGGTGGTGACGGTGAAGGCCGATCCGCATGTGAAGGTGTTTGACGCGGGCGGCGAGAAACTGTTGGCAATCGTCGGTCGCGAGGCGTTTGACCCGAACTGCAAGAATATGGATGTGGTGGTCGATTCGCGCGGCCGCATATACGTGGCCGACACGGTACGGCTACAGATATGCGTGTTCGCGCCGGAAGAGGCCGCGACGCAACCGGCGGGCGAGAAAACGGTGAAACCATGAGCGAAGAACCCACGCGGCGTGATGTGCTGGGGCATGCGGTGCGGGGGACGGCCCTGTTGGGATTGGGCGGGCTGGTGGCGTTCCTGATACGCAAGGCGGACGCCGAGGGTACCTGGCGGATCGACTGTGATAAATGCGTGAACAGTCGGCTGGGCGCGGTGGGGGAAGAAGTATGTGATTTGTGCGCGAGCGAATGTGTGCTGGCGCTGTCGGCGGTGCGGGCGGTGAACGACTTTTCCAAGTGTGGGCGCTGTTATATCTGTCCGGCGTACTTCGACATCAAGAGCGCGATCAACGCGGAAGGGCTGCCGAGCCAGAAGCTGTGTCCGCGCGACGCGATCAAGCGCGAGCCGATTGGCTGGATCGACGAGGATGACCCGGCGAACAATTTCTACGAGTACACGATAGACGAGGAACTCTGCGACGGTTGCGGCAAGTGCGTGATGGGTTGCAAGGAGCCGGCGGGGTTGAGCTCGATCCGGCTGGAAGTACGGCACAATCTATGCCTGGACTGTAACCGCTGCACGATTGCCAGCGTTTGTCCGGATGAGGCGTACGAGCGGCGGATGTGGCCGACGGAAGAGGCGGCCGGATGAATGGGTGGGGCGCTGCGATAGCGGGCGCGCGGCGGCACTGCTCGAGAGCAGTGGCACACGGAGTGGGGTTCGCCGTGCTGCTGCTGGTGACGCCGGCGGTCTGGGGGCAAATAGACTACTCGCGGCCGGTGGACGCGGCGCCGAGCGACGAGGATATCGGTGAGGGATACGTCACGCCGGAGGTGCAGTGGTATCCGCCGCGGGCGCAGTGGCGCGAGGCGGTAGACGTGGGGGTGCTGGCGGCGGGGCTGGCGCTGATGACGTGGCTGGTGCTGGGGCGGCGCAGCCGGAACTGGGTGGTGGTGCTGAGCGTGGGGTGTCTGTTGTACTTCGGGCTGTACCGGGAGGGATGCATCTGCCCGATCGGGGCGATTCAGAACGTGGCGGTGGCGCTGACGGACGCGCGCTACAGTATTTCGTATTTTGTCATTGCGATCTTCTTTTTGCCGCTGATCTGGTCGCTGGTTTTCGGGCGGGCGTTTTGCGGGGGGGTGTGCCCGTTGGGGGCGATTCAGGATCTGGTAGTGTTCAAGCCGGTGCAGGTGCCACGCTGGCTGGACAAGACGCTGGGATCGTTGAAGTGGGTGTACCTGGTGCTGGCGATCTGGCTGGCGGTACGGCCGGCGGACGTGCGGGACTTCATCATCTGCCGATACGATCCGTTTGTCGGCTTTTTTCGGTTCACCGGGCCGTTGCATATGATGCTGATCGGCGGGGGGTTGTTAGTGCTGGGGTTGTTCGTGGGGCGGGCGTATTGCCGGTATCTGTGTCCGTATGGCGCGCTGCTGTCGCTGCTGGCGCGGTTTTCATGGCACGGAGTGAATATTACGCCCGACCGTGAACTGGATTGCGGATTGTGTGAAGAGTCGTGTCCGTTTGGCGCGATCAAGGAGCTGCGGGCGGAGCGGTCGAGTTGTTTGTTCTGCGCGCGGTGCTTTGAAGCGTGTCCGCGCGAGCGGGTGAGGGGGCAAGGCAACGAGGCAACGAGGCAACAAAGCAACTAGGTAGTAATTGTGCGTGGTTCATTGTATGAGTCTGTGGCGCGAGTTTTGACGGCGGCGGCGGTGGTGGCCGTGCTGGGGGTGGTGGGTCTGTTGTTAACGGATGCGCTGGTGGCGCGCTGGCAGCTTGCCGGAGACAAGGCCCGCGTCGAGGAACTGCTGGAACTTGGTCAGAAGGATGCCGCTTATGCGGCGGCGTTGCACGACCAATTTGATCGGCAGCGGGACGCTTCGTTGGATCGGGTACATCGGTTGGGGATTGCCGTATGGATTCTGGTTGTATCTGGTGCGGTGATCGTGGCGGGAGTGAAGTCGTTGATGGTGTTGCGCGGCCGGGCGCTGAAGCTGCCCAAATGTTTGCAACGCTCGCCGGTGGATGGCGGGGAAAACGGGATGGTCGGGGCGGGGCACGTGTGTGCGTGCGCGCAGATGGTGGAGGAAGAGGACCTGGGAGCAGTTGCTGGGATCGTGGCGCGGATTGGTCGCGAGCGTGAAGCGGCGATTCCAATTCTGCAAGCAATTCAGGAGCATTACCGGTATCTACCGACGGCAGCGCTGAAACGGGTGTGCGAGCTGACCGAGATCACAGCGGCGCAGTTGCAGGGCGTGGCGTCTTTTTATAAGCAGTTTCGGCGCACGCCGGTGGGTGAGCATTTGGTCAAGGTGTGTCACGGCACGGCGTGTCACGTGGCGGGGGCGCCGCGGATAACGGATGAGCTTAAGCGGCGGTTGAACATTCCGGGCGGGGCGGACACTGACGCGGCGCGGAAGTATACGGTCGAGCAGGTGGCCTGCCTGGGTTGCTGCACGCTGGCGCCGGTGGTGCAGATTGACAGCGTAACCCATGGTCATCTTTCGCCGGATACGGCCTTGGAGGTCGTCGCGCAGGTGGATCAGGAGCGGGAGAGTGTGGCGGTATATGCCGCCGTGGGGCTGGGTGATGGGGTGGAAGCGGTCGGCGAGATTCGGCTGGGGTTGGGATCGTGTTGCGTGGCCAACGGTGGGATGGTGGTTTATGACGCCTTGAAGCGGGCTCTGGCGGAGTCGCGTGTAAATGCGACGGTGAAGCGCGTCGGCTGTGTGGGGATGTGTTACCAGACGCCGTTGTTGGAGGTTGACGTCAGTGGTCGCGTGGCGCGCTATGGTCGGGTGCGGCCGGAGCATGTGGCGGCGATCGTGCGGCGACATTTCCGCGCGAATGGGCTGGGACCGCGTTTGCGGAACGCGCTGGTTGAGGCCGTAGACCAGTTGCGTGACGGACAAGCGCGGCAGGTAGTCACGCGGCACAACCTGGAGCCGCGCGATCCACATATTGCGGATTTTCTTGGGCCGCAGAAGCACATCGCGACGGAGCATTGCGGCGATTTGGATCCGACCGATCTGGATGAGTACCTGCGTTACGATGGGTTCCGCGCCTTGGCGCAATGCCGGGACGACCTGACGCCCGATGAAGTCATCGAGCGGATCGGCCAGAGCGGGCTGCGGGGGCGTGGCGGGGCCGGGTACGTGACCGCGGAGAAATGGCGGAAGGTACGGCAGGCCGCCGGTACGCGCAAGTACATCATCTGTAACGGTGATGAGGGCGATCCGGGCGCGTTCATGGATCGCATGCTGATGGAGTCCTATCCGCACCGGGTGATTGAGGGCCTGGCGATCGCGGCGTATGCCGTCGGGGCGACGGAAGGCATATTCTATATCCGGCGTGAATATCCGCTGGCGGCACAGCGCATTCGCGAGGCATTACAGCACTGTGAACAGCGCGGGTTACTGGGTGGAGATCGACTGAAGCTGCGCATTGTCGAGGGGGCCGGGGCGTTTGTATGTGGTGAGGAGTCGGCGTTGATCGCGTCGTTGGAAGGTAATCGCGGGATGCCGAGCCTGCGACCGCCGTACCCGGCTGAATGCGGGTTATGGGGGCACCCAACGCTGGTCAACAACGTCGAGACGTACGCGTTGGTGCCGTGGATTATGCGGCATGGGCCACAGGCGTTCGCCGAGTTGGGGACGGCGACGAGCAAGGGCACGAAGGTGTTCGCGCTGACGGGCAAGGTCAAACGTGGCGGGCTGATCGAGGTGCCGATGGGCGTGACGATCAAGGCGATCGTGGAGGAGATTGGCGGGGGGATCAAGGATGATCCGGCCACTGGCCGGCCCCGCCAGTTCAAGGCGGTTCAGATTGGCGGGCCGTCGGGCGGATGCGTGCCGGCCAGTCTGGCGGATACGCCGGTGGATTATGAAGCGCTAGCCCAGGTGGGAGCGATCATGGGCTCGGGCGGGCTGGTAGTGCTGGATGACAGCGATTGCATGGTCGATATCGCGCGGTATTTCCTGGCGTTCACGCAGGACCAGTCGTGTGGGCAATGCACGCCGTGCCGGGTGGGGACGCGGCGGATGCTGGATATTCTGGAGCGGTTGTGTGCCGGGCAGGCGCGGACGGATGACCTGGAGCGGCTGGAGCACCTGGCTCACATGGTGGGGCAGAGCAGCTTGTGTGGGCTGGGGCGGACGGCGCCGAATCCGGTGCTGACCACACTACGTTACTATCGCGATGAATATGAAGCGCACCTGGAAGGTCGCTGTCCGGCGGGGCGTTGCCCGGCACTGATTACTTACGAGATCACCGAAGCTTGTATCGGCTGTACGATCTGCGCGCAGCACTGTCCGGTGGAAGCGATCGAGATGAAGCCGTACGAGCGGCACGAGATTGACACGGAGAAGTGCACGCGTTGTGACGTGTGCCGTGCGAAGTGCCCGGAAAACGCGATTGAGATCAGGTGAATATGCCGCGCGTGACGATTGACAACCGGGAAGTGGAAGTGCCGGCCGGCAGCACCGTGCTCGACGCCGCCGAACAGTTGGGGATTGAAATACCCACGCTGTGTTACCTGAAAGGTTATGCGCCGAACACGACGTGCATGGTGTGCGTGGTCAAGCGCGAGGATACAGGGCGGTTCGTGCCGGCCTGCGCCACGCGGGTTGAAGATGGCATGCGCGTTTCCAGTGCGACGGATGAAGTGCGCCAGGCACGCCGGACCGCGCTGGAGTTGCTACTCAGCGATCACGTGGGCGATTGCCGGGCGCCCTGCCAATATGCCTGTCCCTTCAATACGGATATTCCAAGCATGCTGCGGCAGCTTGGGGC
>JBDRDH010000151.1:0-6281 GCA_043820985.1 Planctomycetota bacterium | reverse complement strand
ACATCGCCAATCGGAACCAAACCATGCGCGCCTTATGGCTGGTCCGCGACAACCTGCTCCAACACCCCGGCGGAGACACCACGCAAATCTGCCAGACCGCCGCGGCGCTCCGCGCCAGCGGGGTACAGGTGGACATGTCCTCCGAGCCGCGCCCGCGCATGGACAACTACGATGTGGTGCACCTCTTCCACCTCGACCGCGTCTGGGAAAACGAAGCACACTGCCGCCACCTCCGTACCGCCCGGCGGCCCGCTGTCCTGAGCACCATCTATTGGCCGGCTGATGAATTCGACCGCGGCGGCCGCGCAGGCATGCAGGGCCTACTGGCCCGCATGTTCGGCAGTAGCACATACCAGAACCTGCGCTTCATGCAACGCGCGCTGTTACATGCCCTCCGTAATCCTTCCCTACACAATCTGCGCCCCCGTTGGCGCTTTAACCGCGCCGCGCGCAACATTCTCGAATCCGTAAAAGTGATATTACCCAACAGTCGTGCCGAACAGGAGCAAATTGAAAAGCGCTTCAACATAGCCCGCCCCACCGTCGTGGTCCCCAACGCCGCCAATACACAGATCTTCAACTTGCCTCCCGCCAGCAGATCCACTGAGCGTGCCGGCGTGTTGTGTGTTGGCCGCCTCGAACCGCGCAAAAATCAACTGGCCCTGATTGAAGCCCTTCGCGACAGCGAGATCCAGTTGACCATCGTCGGCCATGCCGGTCGCTACAGCTCCGTCTATCAGCAACGCTGCCACCAGGCCGCCGGCTCGAACGTCGAATTCGTCGATCAGCAGCCGCCCGAAAAACTCAACCAACTCTACCAGACGGCCAAGGTCCACGCCTGTGTCAGTTGGTACGAAACCCCCGGCCTGGCCAGCCTGGAAGCCGCGCTCTGCGGTTGCACCCTGGTCGTCACGCCTGGCGGCTCCACCCGCGAATACTTCGGCGAACAGGCCCACTACTGCCAGCCGAACGACCGCCAGTCCATCCTCTCCGCCGTACAAGCCGCACTATCCGCCCCCCCCGCATCCGACCTGGCCAACCGCGTGGCTCAGGAATACACCTGGTCAGCCGCCGCCGCCAAAACACTGGTCGGCTATGAACAGGCCCTGTCCACCGACGGTTGAACATCCTCCGTTTGCAGTCTCGTCCACCCCCGTGCACAATGAGCCCCCATAGGCGAACCAATAAGTTATAGACGGTGCTCACATGAAAACGCGCTTTGTCGCACTCTTGCCCTGTTTTGTTACTTTTCTGTTGCTGACCGTTCCCGCGCTTCACGCCGACTGCACCAATATCCTGGTCACCAAGGGCGCCACCTCCGACGGCGCGGTCATGATCACCTATACCTGTGACGGCGAGTTCCACCCGCGCCTGCGGAGCTACCCGGCGGCCGATTACGGCCCGGATGAGTGGCTGGAGATCAAGACCTGGGGCGACCAAACCCGTGGCAAAATCAAGCAGGTACCCCATACCTACGCCGTCGTCGGCTTGATGAACGAACACCAACTGGCCATCAGCGAGACTACTTTTGACGGCCGCCTGGAATTACAAAACACCGACGGCCTGCTGCATTACTGGGATCTCATGCAACTGGCCCTCAAACGCGCCAAAACCGCTCGCGAAGCCATCGACGTCATGACCGGATTAGTAGCCGAATATGGCTACCGTTCGACCGGCGAATCAATCTCCATCGGCGACACGAAGGAAGCCTGGATCCTCGAGATCATCGGACCGGGTCCCGGCGGCCAGGGAGCGCACTGGGTAGCGCGACGCGTCCCGGATGGCATGATCTCCTGCCATGCGAATAAGGCCCGCATCGGCGAATTCCCGCTGGACGATCCGGACAATTGCCTCTACTCGAAGAATGTCATCTCATTCGCGATCGAGAAGGGCTACTACGACCCGGCCTCTGGCAAACCATTCCGATACTGCGATGCCTACTGCCCGCCCACCCCCAAGAACCAGCGTTACGGCGGCGCCCGCGTGTGGAGCATCCTGCGCCGTACCGCACCCTCGCTTAATCTCTCACCGGACTATCACCGCGCGGTAGAGGGCGCCGAGCCTTTGCCACTATGGATCAAGCCGGACAAGAAACTCTCGCTGGCCGACGTAATAGCCCTGATGCGCGACCACTACGAGGGCACGCCCTACGACATGACCAAAGGTATCGATGCCGGCCCACACGGCACCCCCAATCGTTGGCGCCCAATTCACTGGAAAGTGGACGACGTCGAATACGCCTGGGAGCGACCGGTCTCAACCCAGCAGACCGGCTTTACCTTCATCTCCCAGTCCCGCGACTGGCTGCCCGATCCGATCGGCGGCGTGTACTGGTACGGCTTGGATGATACCTATTTCACCTGCTATGTGCCCCTGTACTGCTGTATCACTGAGCTTCCTGAGTCATACACTATAGGCAGCCTGCAAAAATTCTCCTGGGACTCGGCCTGGTGGGTGTTCAACTTTGTCGCCAACTACGCGAATGTGCGCTACGCCGACATGAAAACCGACATCCAGGCCATACAGCGCGAACTCGAAGGCCAACTGCTGGCTCTCCAGCCGGCAGTCGAGCAAACTGCCCTGGCATTGTCAAAATCCAATCCGGATTTAATGCGGCAGTACCTGACGGACTACTCGGTCACGCACGCCGAGATGGTGGTCAAACGCTGGCGCTCCCTGGGCGAGTATTTGATTCAGAAATACAACGATGGCTACGTTCAGGATGACCAGGGCCGTCCACAAGAACAAGGTTATTCGCAGGAATGGCTCCGCCGCGTCATCGCCGACCGCCCGGAGCAGTTTCGCCTGAAAGAGAAAGCCCCCGACGTCCCCGAATCCAAACTAATCGACTAATCCGTAGCGGCCGCCCTCTGTGGCGGCCGTATCATTGTTTCCCGCGCCCTCGCGCGGCCGTCTTGTAGCGGCCCGCGCGGCCGCCACCCCACCCCTATCCGAACGCGCAGCGCCAGCAAGCGCCCCCGAAAGTGTTGACCGCCAATCCCTAACGCCCCGCGCCCGCCCTCTGTCCCGAACGAAGTGAAGCGCCCGGGCTCTGCCCCGGACGTTGTTGTAAGCGGACGTCTTTCCCACGATCTCCGGCCGGAACAGCGCCCGGCCGCTACGTTTTCCAGCCAGCGCTGACTTCTTCGGCGGACTTTTAGGTACGCACTCCTCCAGGATTAGCCACCACCGACGAGCATGACGAAAGCGTCGATGTCGTAGGAATTGACGTCGCCGTCGCCATTACAGTCGGCCAGCATGCGGTTGCAGCCGGGGCACTGCGTGTCGTAGTCACATTGGTCCGAGAGGGCGCAAATGAAGCAGTCGATATCGTAAGAGTTTATGGCATAGTCACAGTTCATGTCGCCCACTCGATAGTCCGGCTGCACGGCCATGACGGCGTTATATGCGTTCAGGAACCCCCAGCCATAGGTTGTATCGTAACCGGAAACCCCGAGGTCAACGCAGGTATCATTCATCACCTGGGTTACTTCGGCCGGCGTCAGCGACGGATCCTGTGAGAGCACCAATGCGGCCACACCCGCCGCGTAGGGCGACGAAAAGGAAGTGCCGTCGACAGTAGCGGTGTTGCCACTTTCGTAGCCGTCGCCGCCGGTGCGATCCGTTGTGCGGATACTCTCGCCGG
The DNA here is from genome assembly GCA_043820985.1 of Planctomycetota bacterium. GTDB lineage: Bacteria > Planctomycetota > Phycisphaerae > UBA1845 > Fen-1342 > JAAYXS01. Next base: position 2,635 of record JBDRDH010000151.1, on the reverse strand, counting down.
GGGCCGAGAAGGCGATGCCGGGACCGTACTGACCGAAAGAGGCTTTAGCACCACTGGAGTTCAGGGCGCCGACCGCGTTGACCGTTGACAGGCTGGCGGGATATGAGATGGTTCCCTCGCCGCTGTTGCCGGTGGCGGCGAAGTGCACCACGCCGGCGTTGTAGGCATTGTTGTAGGCAGTCGTCAGGGTGGAGGATTCCGAGTAGCTGAAGCTGGAGTTGGTCGCGTGAAAACCGCTGGTGGCGGACCAGTTCAGCGCGTTGACCACGTAGCTCACCTGCGAATCCATGAACGGCGTGCAGAAGCCGAAGATCTCCACGACCGTACCCATCTTCGCCGACGTCACGACACACTCTGGCGCCACGCCGACTACCCCCTGGGCGTTGTCGATGATCGCCGAGACGCACCCGGACACACTGGTGGCATGATTGTCGCAATTGTTGTAAGGCCCGCCGCCTGGCGTATTGTGCTGCGTGAAGTCCTGGCCGGGGATCTGGTTCAGATCGGGATGATCCTGCTGGATGCCGCAGTCCATGATGACCACGACGATGCCGGGATCGCCCTTCTGAATGTCCCAAGCCTCGGGAGCGTCCATGTCTTGATCGTTGGCCTGGTGGAGCGCCCACTGTTGCGGGAATTCGGGATCGTTCGGGATGTAGAACAACTCGGCCCGCACGATCATGTCCGGCTCGGCATAGCGGACCTCGGGCAGTTCCGCCAGGGCGTTCGACGCCGCCAGTACCGCGAAGCCGTTCTTTGAATCCATCCGCACACGCACCACGCCCGGCAGACCGCCGAAATCGTATTCCGCGATTGTGCCGGTGACGTGTTGGGCCACGATCTGATCCATGGCGGCGCGCGAGACATTCTCCTCGAAGCCGATCAGCAGATCCGGCGTGATCAGCAGCGGGAGCCCGCGCGAGTCGACAAACACCGGCGAGACGAAGTCAATCGTGGCGGATTTCGACAGATCGGTGATCAGGGCGGATATGCCAGCCGCATCGCGCAGGTTTCCCGGCGTCTGGACGGTGGCCCAGTTGGGAATAGCCCGGGGCGTAAGCGTGTTGACGTCGAGACCCGCGGCGGTCAGGGCCGCGTGATCGGCGCTTTCCGACTGGATGGCAATGTGCGTGGCATCCAATTCCAGCGGGCGCTGCTGGTCAAAATATGTGTAGTAGTTGTTGTTGGGTGAGTCGGCCCAGGCGGCGGTGTTCAGGCCGCCGAGCAAGACGGTCAGAACCAGCGCACTAACCAATACTTTGAGACAATTGTGCATATTCATCAATCACTCCTTTCCTGTATGTGCCTTTTTCTGAGTTGGGAGGATGCGGGCTGGTCGGAGATGAGTACGAAGGGGGATTATCTTGTCACCCCGATGTAGCTGTGCCAGCGGATACCGCGCGGCCATTCGTCGTACTCTCTTCTCTCCCGCCAGTCAGAATGGACCGATCTCAGCGCATCCCCTTCATGATTCCACGGTAACGCTCTCGGACGGCAAAATCAAGGTTGACTTGCCGCTCGCCGAGGGGGGTGAACGTGCTAGAATCACGGTATGAGCGCGGAAGTGCCATTGCCAGTCAATAAACCCGGGCGGCAACGTCGGCTGCCACCGTGGCTCAAGCGGCCGGGACCGGCGGCTGATGCGCTGCTGGGTACGCGCAAGATGCTTAGGGATCTACGCTTGAACACGGTCTGCGCGGAGGCCCGTTGCCCGAACCTGTCGGAATGCTGGGCTCGGCATACGGCGACGTTTATGATCATGGGTGATCGCTGCACACGGAATTGCCGGTTCTGCGCGGTGCATCATGCCCAGCCTGAGCCCCTGGACGTGGATGAGCCGGAGAACCTCGCCGCCGCCGCCGAAAAGCTCGGGCTCAGGCACGTGGTGATTACGTCGGTCTGTCGCGACGATCTGCCGGATGAGGGGGCCGGGCACTTCGCGCGGTGCATTCGGGCGGTGCACGAGCGGTTGCCCGGCTCGACGGTCGAGGTGTTGGTCCCGGATTTTCACGCCCGGCGGGAGTGCATCGCGACCGTGGTCGAAGCGGCGCCGGAAGTGTTCAACCACAATGTGGAGGTCGTCGAGCGATTGCAGCGACAGGTGCGGCCTTTGGCGTCGTACAGCAGCTCGCTGGATACATTACGGTTAGCGAAGGAAATGCAACCCGACTTGACAACCAAAAGCGGCGTGATGGTCGGTCTGGGCGAGACGCGGGATGAATTGACGCGGTGCTTCAAGGATCTACGGGTGGTCGGGTGCGATCTGCTCACCATCGGCCAGTACCTCAAACCATCCACCGGCAACGAACATGCCCCCATCGAACGTTACTACCGCCCCGAGGAATTCAACGAGCTGGCCACGGTCGCCAAGGAACTAGGCTTCACAGCAGTCGCCAGCGGCCCCTTCGTCCGCAGCAGCTACTTCGCGGAGACGCTGTTCAATCAGGCATGAGGGGCTAATTTAGTGTAGAGTAGGATTACGCGCCCCGGGTGACACGGCCGTGTCGGCAATTCTGTCCGGGATTTTGGCAAATTGACCCTAACATAATCCGAACTTGCGCAATGCGGCGTTTGTTGTTGTAATCTCGTCGTGGCCAGACACAGAAAGAATGTCGACACGATCGAGCTTGGCAAG
>JBDRDH010000150.1:0-4502 GCA_043820985.1 Planctomycetota bacterium | reverse complement strand
CCGATGGCGGGGATCGCCACGCTGCACGGAATCACGAACTCCGAATCCTTGATCGGGATCGGACGCCGACGGCCGGAGTCATCCGGTTCACCCAACTCCATCTGGATACACTCAACTCCCGTCACCCAGCCTTCCTCGTTTCCGATGTAACGCACCGGATTCGTCAGCAGCTTGAAGATAATCTCCTCTTCCTCGGCGTGGGCGATTTCCTCGTTACGAGCCGGCATTTCCTTGCGGCTGCGGCGATATACCAGGGTGGCTTCCGTGGCGCCCAGACGCTTGGCCGTGCGGACGGAGTCCATCGCGACGTTGCCGCCGCCGAACACGACTACCTGCTCGCCCTTGACGATCGGCGTGTCGAAGTTGGGGAACTCGTACGCCCGCATCAGGTTGGAGCGGGTCAGGTATTCATTGGCGGAATAAACACCCTTGAGATTTTCACCGGGGATGTTCATGAAGATCGGCAGACCGGCACCGTTGGCGATGAAGATGGCGTCGTAGCCTTCCTCATTGAGCAGCTCATCGATCGTGAACGTGCGCCCGATGACGACGTTGCAGACGATCTTGACGCCCATCTGGCGCAGGCGGTCGACCTCGGAGTCGATGACGTCGTTTGGCAAGCGGAATTCCGGAATGCCGTAACACAAGACGCCGCCCGGCTGGTGTAGGGCCTCGTAGATGGTGACGTCATGGCCTTTTTTGGCCAATTCGCCGGCACAGGTCAGGCCGGCTGGTCCCGAGCCGACCACTGCGATGCGGTAGCCGGTCGGGTCTGGTATGAGCGTTTTCATATCGAGGTTTTCGCGTGCCCAGTCGGCGATGTAACGTTCCAGGTGACCGACGGCCACCGGCGTACCCTTCTTGCCGCGGACACAAACGATTTCGCACTGCTCCTCCTGCGGGCAGACGCGGCCGGTAATGCCCGGCAGGGCGTTCGCACTTAGCATGATCTCGGCCGCGGCCTTCAAGTCGCCCTCGGCGATCTTCGTGATAAAGCCCGGGATGTCTATGCCAACCGGGCAGCCGTCGATACACTTGGCCTTCTTACAGCCCAGGCAGCGGTCGGCTTCTTCCCTGGCGAGGTCCTCGTCGTAACCGAGATTGACTTCCTTGAAGTCCTGGTTACGCACCGTGGGTTCACGCTCGGGCATGTGGTGCCGCTCGATTGCCATTCGTTCTTTAGCACTCATTGGCATGGCTGTCCAAACCTCCAGGAGGGGGATTTCATAGTCTTCCCGGTCGGGGGGCTACCGCGACGCGCTTACGCTCTGGCCTGCTCCAACTTGCATTTATGTTCAGCCTGCTCGAGGGAGATCCGCTCATGTACACGGTAGGCCGTCAGGCGGTCCGCCAGCTCGGCGAAATCAACCTGGTGTCCATCGAACTCGGGACCGTCGACACAGGCATACTTGGTCTCGCCGCCAACGGTCACGCGGCAGCCGCCGCACATGCCCGTGCCATCCACCATGATCGGATTGAGCGAGACGATGGTTGGAATGCCGGAATCGCGCGTCATGTCGGCGATGGCGCGCATCATTGGGACCGGGCCGGCACAGTAAATGGCTCCAATCGGCCGCTCTTGGTCCGCCATCAGCTCCTTGAGCTTATCAGCCACGGTGCCGTGGAACCCATAGCTGCCGTCATCAGTGGTGGCGAAGACCGCGTCGGACACTTTCTTAAGCTCTTCCTCCAGCACCACCAGTTCCCTGGTTCGGCCACCAGTAATCGAAGAGACAAAACAGCCGGCGTCCTGTAACGCCTTGGCGAGCGGGTAGATCACCGCCGTCCCGACACCGCCACCCACCAGGACGGCGTGCTTGACGTTCAGAATCTCGGTTGGATGACCCAGCGGACCCATCACGTCCCTAATCGTGTCGCCGGCGTTCTTCTTGCAGAGTTCCATGGTCGTCTTACCGATCGCCTTGACGATCAGCTCGATCGTGCCGGTCTCGCGATCCGCATGCGCCATGGTCAGCGGAATCCGCTCGCCAGTCTCATCGAGACGTATAATGACGAACTGTCCCGGCTCGCGGTGCCTGGCAACCAGCGGAGCCTCGATGCGGAACCACTTGACGTCTGATGCCAGTTCCCTGGCGTCCAGAATCTTGAACATATTCTGCTCCCAGAAGGGGGCTATATCCGGCCTGATTACGCTGTTGGCCCGACCACCGGCCTAAACCGGACTTTACAACGCTGCAATACCCATGCCAATCAGAACGAGCGTTTATTCAGGCCAAGCCCTGTCCAAAACGATTTATAGTGTGGGAATTTACACAGCAGCGGCCTGTATGGCAAATCAATCAAATGGTTAAAGAACGTTTGATGAAGGCCACAAACGCACCCTCGTCCCGAAAGGCCCATTGTGGGACCGGTTTGTAACCGGTCGAAGCCAGCCGTATGGGCCCCCGTTCCTGTCCCGATTTATCGGGATGCCGGCCGTACCTGTGCCGTAGCGGCCGCCCTCAGTGGCGGCCGTACTTCTCAACGAGCCGCAAGTCTGATCTTTCAATCCGGAATGCTCACACAGACGGTCCGCACACCGTCCGACTCTTCTGGCGATGCACTATCAACCACTCGGCGTGCCTCTTCCTCTGACTCAGTCAGATAATAAAACGCCGACCCGGAGCCGGTCATCCGGACGCCGGGACCGCACAGGTCGGTCAAATAGCGCGCGACCCGGGCCAGTTCGGGATAGGCTGCGTGGGCGGGCTCTTCCAGATCATTGAACAGCAGCTCACGGAGAGCAGCCGGATCATTGATCCTGGTCATTATCTGCTCAAGCGTTGGCCGGGTAGCCGCGGGCGTGGTGCGATCCCACTCGGCGTATACCTGTGGCGTCGCACAGTGCAACGCGGGTATAAACAAAACCGCCCAGCCCCTTAGCGCTTGAGGTACTTCGGTAATCAGCTCGCCCCGACCACGAATAATGCAACAGGATTGCGCCTGCAAGAACAGTGGCACATCGGAGCCGATGCTGGAACCGATACGCGCCAACTCCGCCGGCGATAGGCCGGCCTTCCAGAGTTCGTTGAGCGCCATCAGCACCGTGGCGGCGTTGGAACTGCCGCCCCCCAGACCCGCACTGGCGGGAATGTTTTTCTCGATATGTATCCGCACGCCGCCCGTGTAATTCACGTTTTTCGCCAGCAGCCGCGCGGCTTTGAACGCCAGATTCCGCTCGTCGCCGGGAATCTCCGGATCGCTGCACGTGACGGTCCATTGCTCATCGCTCACCAGACTGACGGTAATGCGATCGTGCAGCCCGACACGTGTCACCAGCGACTCAATCTCATGAAACCCATCCCCCCGCCGCGCGATCACGCGCAGCGTCAAGTTAATCTTCGCCGGCGATAAACGCGTCAGCTCTTTCATACCACGTGAGCTTGCCCCCACCCGCCCGGAAAATCAAGTCATCGGCCGCGATTCATGCCAGCATCGTCAACCATCCATCTCGCACACAAGCCGGATTTCTCCACAGAGACGCAGAGACACAGAGAGAAGAGGAATTACTTACACCGTTGGTGGAATACATCACGCCAAGCAATGAGGCGGCATTTCAGAGCGATCAAAGCTAAGCAGTGAATAATTTCTCGGTCTTCTCCGTGGCTCTGTGGCTCTGTGGTGATCTACGCCAAGCATCTCTGCCCACATCGCGCCACTATCTACCCCCCGCCGGCCACCCGGTCGATGAACGGATCGATGTCATACGCATTCACAATCCCATCGACATTACAATCAGCCCCCGTCGGATCGCAATCGGGGTATTGGTCGTAGTACGCCCCGAAGTCCGGGTAGCTCGCCACAGCCAAAATGAAGCCGTCGATGTCGTAGGCGTTGATGGCGGCGTCGCAGTTCATATCGCCGTGGGGGTAACCTTTCAATCCCAGCGCAACGAACTCCCCTTCCGCGATTGCGACGAAGCCCATGTTTGGCGCCGGGATATCGCCCAGTCCGTGGCTGTTGGTCCCCCACGCCACGATGGCTCCGTCGTACTTCAGCCCCAGACTGTGAGAGTAGCCCGCCGCCATCGACACGAAGTCTGTGTTTGGCGCCGGCACGTCACATTGCCCGTACCAGTTGTTTCCCCAAGCGGCAATCGATCCGTCGTACTTCAAACCGAGGCTGTGGTGGTAGCCCGCTGCTACCGCCACGAAATCAGCATTGGGCTCTGGCACGTTGCAGTAGCCGCCCGAGTTGCTTCCCCATGCCACGATCTCTCCGTCGGCTTTCAAGCCAAGACTGAAAGGACCGCCCGCTGCTACCGCCACGAAATCAATGTTCGGAACTGGTTCGTCACATTGGCCAGCAGAGTTCGAGCCCCATGCAACAATTGATCCGTCGGATTTCAAGCCCAAATTGTGGCCTCCTCAGCAGAATTCGTGGGTGAGTTCCGGCTCGGGTAGGTGTCCCAGGGCGTGATCAGGGCGTGATAGAGGGCGATTTCGGCAGCTTCGAGCGTTCGGAAGCCGTACGCCTTTCTGATGGTCAGTTTGATCCGGTAG
>JBDRDH010000149.1:0-21917 GCA_043820985.1 Planctomycetota bacterium | reverse complement strand
GGTTTAATGGAATGCGGGGTTTTGGGGCGGGCGGTTCCGCGCGCCCCCCCGGTAACATGAACACCTACCGTGCTTAATCCCTGCGGAGAACACCCGGTGGCTGGTGGCAAAGTGTGCCGGAGTATTGTCATTACAAACTTTACAACCAGCTTCTAGAGCACTACCGTGTTGGTCGGCGCCCCCTCATTACGAACTGCAATCGGCCAAATCCAGTACACGTGAGTCTTGCTTATAGCAATCGGCAGGCAGTATTGGGAAACTTAAACAGGTGGCGGATTTTCGGTTGAGGTCGGCTGATATTCTTTGGCAGCCAGTCCGGCGATAGTCGTCTTACTGAGCAATGTACGAGCATAACGCGTGATACCGCTGCACATGGCCTCAAGCTGTGTTCGTGCGGCATCCGTGCCACCGACTTCTTTCCGCACCGGTAGTCCGCCATCGAGAGGGCCTTCGATCGCTTCGACGATCTCGAGCAAAGTGGTCTCGTCCGCGGATTTCCGCAAGGTAAAACCGCCGCGCCGGCCAGTCTCGCTGCGCAGGATTTCTGCCCGGGCGAGTTGCTGTAGTATTTTGAGCAGGTACTCGGGGGGAATTCCACAGGCCTCCGCCACCCGCCGACCGCTTACCGGTCCGGTGAGCTGGTGACGTGCCACGTAGATAGTAGCAAAAGCGGCGTAGGCAGACGCTTTACCAAGTTGCATGGTTTCTCCCGGATGGGATCAGAGTTCCGATCACCGCAGTCGATCCTGGTCCATCAAGGATTGTCAGCGTCGTTCGATTGCGGGGAGTTGATGCAAGCGGCGGCTTTGAGCAATAGCTCTATCCAGAGACTGTCACAGGGGCCGCCGCTGTCTTCGCCTTCCTGAAAGAGGATCACGAAGCCCTCGCGTTTATCCCAGTTAACAGTGCGGACGTTAGCCATATAGTGCCTGACCAGCCCGTCGCGTCGGTGCAAAGTGGTTTTCCCCCAGCCACTACTACCCACGGGGGCTTGATGGAGCGTGGCGGTCAGGGTGGGATCGAGCTTCTCGATGGGACGTATCAGGGAGGGATCCACCACGGCATCGAGTACGATCTGTCCAGCCGTGCTGGCGTAGAGGACTTTCCCGCCGCGATCGATACAGACCAGGGGCAGCGCGGCGGCAGTCTGGTGGAAGAAATCGCGATCCTTGACACTCGCCAGTTCCTGTTCGAGCCGGTGAATTTCGCGTAATAGTTGCCGGTGATCGAGGGCGCGCTGTACATGCGCTTCAAGATCACGCAGGTCAAAGGGTTTCTCCAGGTAAGCCACCGCTCCCAGGTCCCGGCAGCGGCGTTCGTGCTCCGGGGAGCCGTACCCGGTGATCACGATCAGGGCTGGGTTCTGGCCGTGGGCGCGTACCCAGTCGGCAAAGTCCAGGCCATCCATTCTGCTGGCGAGCTTGATGTCCACAATCATCAGATCGACGGCCAGCTCGCGGATGATCTGCTGAGCTTCCTCGGCGTCGGCGGCCACTCTGATGCGCAGACCTTTGTGTTCCAGGGACCGTTGAACGTGATCCCGATATCGTTGCTCATCATCCAGCACGAGTGCGTTCATATGCTTTCCCTCCAGCATGTTCGCGTCTACCCCTTCCGAGCAGTTTGCCACAAAAGTCATGTAGCGTCCGGGCTCTGTCCCGGACGTTGTTGTAAGCGGACGTTTCTCCCGCGATCCACGGCCGGGACCGAGCCCGGCCGCTACGTTTTCCAGCCGGTGCCGACTTTTGCGGCGGACTGCTAGGCATCCTCGACCAGGCGGGCATTGGAGTACTCCTTGGTCGATAACTCTTCATCCAGGAGCGCGGAATATCGGGCTCCACAACCAGCACATACCCAACTCTGGGGCACTTCGCCAGGGCGGGCATGTCGCAAAGGTAACGGCAAGTCACAGGAAACGCACTTGCCGAGGCGACCGAGCAACAGATTTACCAGATCGCTGACTGCCCACGGTTTCAGCAGGAAATTGCGCACTCCAGCGCGGACGAATTCTTCCGCGCGGTTACTGCCGCTGGTGCCCACGATGCGGACCTCCGGCCTGAGACTGCGCAATTCCGTGACGAAATCATATATGCTATCGCCCGGCAGGTCATAATCCAGAATAACCAACTCGATGCCTGAATCGCGCCGGCAGGTTTGCAGGGCGGCCTGGGTGTTTTCGGCGGCGTGGCAGACACCGCCGCCATTCTCAATCTGAGCGGTGATGACGTGCCGCACCCAGCGGTCATCGTCGACGATCAGCGTGCGGCCCGGCACTGGCCAGTAGATCGACTCGGCCGGCTCCAGATTGAGCAGCATGCGGACTACCGGGTGCTCCTTGTGTTGTCTTTGATCGTCGGGAACAATGACCACGAGCCAGCCCTGATTGTCGGCATAGGGCTTGGCGCGCATATGCCAATGCAGATCGGGAGCCGCGGAGGGGGTGAACGGGATCCAGTTTTCAGTGGCCTCCGTCAGGCTATGCAAGTCGGTTACATCCGACAAATTCCAGCGATCATTGGCTTGGCGTTCGACCCGCGCTTGTCCCAGGAGCTGGCGGGCACGTTCATTGGCCAAATGGATCGTACCGTTGCCAGTCACTTCCAACACCGCGATTGGCGAGCGGTCGAGCGGGGTTGGGTCCGCGATCTCGACGGCCTGCACCGCGTTCCGCAGCCGGGCCAGTTCGAACGGCTTCTCGACAAACTCGGAGACCTGCAGGCTGCGTGCATCATCGCGCAGGTCGGTTGAGGGGAAGCCGGTGATCAGGATGGTTTTGAGGTTGGGGATGAAGGTGCGCAAGGCTTCGGAGACATGCAATCCATGCAGGTCGTCCTTGAGCATCCAATCAGCCACCAGCACATCGGGTCGAAAGCGTGTTCCCGCCGCGATGGCATCGCGCGCATTGGCCGCTGTAAAAACCTGGTACCCATCACGTGTCAGCGCGCGATTGAGATGCTCGCGGTAACGCGGCTCATCGTCCACCACGAGTATTTTCGTCATGCTATGCTCCTCTCAGAGTCTGCAAGACGGGAAATTCAACCACAAACCGTGTTCCGCGCTCAAGGGTGCTTTCAATGCTGATCGTACCGCCGTGCGCTTGAACGATACCGTGGACCACGCTCAGCCCCAGACCGGTGCCCCCGGTTTCCTGACGAGTAGTGTAAAAGGGATCGAAGACATGCTCCATTTCTTGCGTGGACATACCGGGGCCATTATCCGATACGCTGACTCGCACGCAGCCTTTGCCCGCTTCGGTCCGCAAGTTAATCTTAATCCTTTCCCCACCAGCATCCAACGCATTATGAATCAGGTTTACCAGCACTTGTTCAAATTCGGTGGGATTGACCGCCACGACCGGTAGATTCTCGCCCAGGGATAATTTCATCTGGCCGCCGCGATGTTCGACGGTTTCATAAGTCAGGTGTGCCGCGCGTTTCACCAGGGCGTTGATATCGTGCGGCCATTTTTCGGTAGGCTCCTGGCGGGCAAAGCGCATGACGCTGCGAATTATTTGGCCGCAGCGCCGCGCGTCATCGGTGATCTCTTGCAGACATTTGCGGACAAAGTCGGAATCCCGTGGATCAGCCAGCTCATCCAGGGCACCCTGAGCCGACAAGAGGATGCCCCCCACTGGATTATTGATCTCGTGAGCGATTCCGGCCGCCAGCGTACCAATAGAGGCCAGTCGTTCGGAGCGCTGCAACCGCTCCTGAGTGTGTCGGAAGGTAGTCATGTCCCGCCAGACACTGATCGTGCCGGCGACTTGTCTGTCAGCCGTACGATAAGGCACTGTGGTTATCAGGAAGTTTTTTGTGTCTCCGGACCGCGATATGGTCATTTCGAGTGAGGAGGGAGTACCGTTTTGGACTACTTGTTGCCGTTCGGTCCGCATGCGTCTGGCATCCTCCGCTGACAGGATGCGATCCTCGGCCAAACCGACGATCTCATGGATGGATTGCTTAAAAAGCTCCAAGCCGGCGGGATTCATCAAGCGGTAACAACCATCCAGATCCTGCATGCAGATCACGTCCTGTGTTCCAGAGATAATTGCTTGCAGCAGATCGCGGCTTTCGCGCAAATCCGCCGTGGCTCGGATGCGCGTTATCACGTCTCCCATGCGGGCCGCATTGGCTTCCACGGCGCGGCGTGTGCTGGTTGATAGTTCGTTGTGTGAATGCGATGCCAGGTTCAGACTGGCCACGACGTTTCCAGCGTAAGACACCGGCAGAACGATCACGGAACGCAGACCAGCCTGGATCAATTGCGGCCAGTCAGCCTGGAGTTCGGCGAAGTTCCAATAGAGCGGTTGGCCAGTGTTCACAAGACGCGCCTGGAGTGTGTCGGAATCCAGTGAGCGGACAGCTTGGATAAATTCAAAATCCAGGTTTTGGTGTGTGACCAGATTCAACTCTCCAGTAGCCCTATCCACCAGGTATACACCGCCACAGTCTATACCGGCCAGATGGAAATTCGCTTCCAGCACGGAGTCGAGAGCCTGCGTAAGATTGTCGGTCGAACTCAGTGCCAAGCCCAGATCACGCTGGATGCGCAGCCATTCCACGGCATGGCTGTCCTCGGTGACATTGCTGGCCACCTCGCCTTCCGGAGTACGCGTGGAGATATCTTGCTGGTTGGAGTCCGGGTTTACCTGGCGCTCGATCCACATCCAGGTTGAGCCGCTACGGGCTACCTCCCGCAAGTGGCAGTGTGTCGTATACGTCCGCCCGTCCGGCCGACAGCGCCGCGGGGTGCCGGTAAACGCTTGTCTGGTTTTAAGAGCTTCACTCACATGGGCGGCGTCGTTGGCTTCCAGGTTGCCAGCTATTTCCAGGGACTTTCCCAACAGCTTTTCGGAGTTGGATCCAGTCAGTCGTTCGAATGCTCGGTTGACAAATATCAGCCGCGAGGTGCCATTAGGATCAACATTCAGACACGCGACCGCTTCGGCAACTTCGTCGAGCGCGGCCACCAACATTTGAATATCGACTGTACGTGATTCCGGCATTGCGATATCGACGGTGTTCAGTCGTGAACGCGGGTTTATCAACCTATGCCTGGTGACAACGCGAGACCTCATTCCGAGAACGATCTGGCAACGTTAAGGCTGAAAGAATGCTACCGGACATGGCCATTCCCGGCTAGTACAACTGAACTATTGCCTACAGCGGCGGGCCCGGAGTACGCGGCGGTAAATACGCAGAATAGCTTCAAGGGTGCGGGCAGGATTGAGGTGCTCGGCAGCCCAGACGGCAGCGCGGCGGGCGAGCTGGTGGCGATAGTCGTGACTATGCTGTAAGAAGATCAAGGCATCAGCGAAGGGGCGCGGTTCGTCGCCAGCGACCAGCAGCATGCGTTCGTTAGCGCCGGCCAGTTCACGCAGGGTCGGGATGTCACTGGCCACGATCGGCAGACCGGCCGCCATGGCCTGTAAAACGACATTCGGCATACCCTCGGTCCGTGAGGGAAAAAGCAGGGCATCGGCCGCGGCCATCAGTTGCGGCAAGTCGTCACGCCAACCCAGCAACTGCGTGGTGCGGGCGGCACTGCTGAGCCGCAGGGCCTGCGTGATACGCGCTCGTTCGGGGCCATCCCCGGCTAGCAGGAAGCGGGTGGTATCCATGATCTCCGCGCAGTCAAGAACCAGAGGCAGCCGCTTGACTGGATCAAAACGCCCCGCCCACAGCACCACGAATTCGTGTTCGGGGAGCTCAAAATCCGCGCGTAGCCGGGCACGGTCGGCAGCTAGTGGTGGGTGCTCGATGCAGGGCGGCACAATTGAAACATGCTGGCGCGGCAACCGGAATGAACGCACCACGTGTTCAGCCAGCGTGATGCTGTTAACGATATGGCCGCGGTCCAGACGTGCGGTCAACAGCTCGGCCCAACGATGCCAGTGGCGTTCGACCTCGATTGTTGCCGTCGAGGTCAACACTGGAATACGGTGATACGCGCCAATCAGCCGAGCAGCTACGTTGGCGTGGGTTAACGTGGCGTGAATCAGGTCGGGACGGATACGTTCAACATGGCGACTCAGCCGCTGGAGAGCGGTCCAGTCATATGCATTGCGTGCCTGGCAGGCGAACGTGGGAATACCAGTAGTCGCCAGATCGGCACTGACCGGGCCAGTTGGCGCCAGACAGCCGACGTGTACATCCACCCCCACGCCACGCAGCCCGCGGGCCAGGCGGGCCAGCCGCAAAGGTGTGCCGCCGCGCTCAAGATCAGTCACCAGCAGGACAACGCGCACAGGTTTTATCTCCGTTGGTCAAGACTGTATCGCGGATGGAAACGGATTGCGAATAGTGGTTAGTCGGCCTATCACATGAGGCAACTCACCACAAAGACACGAAGGCACGAAGAAATAGGAGAAATACGGGAATACTTGGCCGGGTGGCCCATCGCTTTAGCGGTGGGGGACTCGAATTCGGGTGTTTAGTTCGTGTTCCCCACGGCTGAAGCCATGGGCCACCCATCCAACTCGCGAGCCGGAACACTCAATCCTCAAACCTTTGGTTGCGGCCCGAGGCCGCCTTTATGCATGCGCCAGGCGACCAGCCGCCTCGGCGTCCGCGATACGATCCCAGGCCTTTACATTGGCGATATCGGATGAACTCATGGGCTGGACGCGGGCCGTGATGCGGCGCTCGGCATCGTCACGGTACATGTCAGCGAGCACTTCCCTTGAAGGGGTGTACCATCGTTCCATCCAGCCGAGGTCGACCTCGTCGGCCCGCAACGTCCGGGCCAACGCGCGCATCTCGGGGTGGTCGCCGCGATAGCGCTGGAGAATGAACATGATCACGTCCTCATGTTTGATGGGAACATGCGAGAGTTCGCGGCGGGCATCGCGGATCTGGAAGTACTGGTCCAACACGGCATCGGGCAAGGTCTCTCCGGCCAGGGCCGACTCGAGCAGCGATTTGCGGAAGCATTTGGCGCAGTTCATACACGGCTCACTGAAGAAACCTCGAACGCACGACTGCGCCAGATGCTGGTATGGGCTTTCAAGAACGAGGCGGGTCGTCACGACCTCGCTGAGGCCGGCCGTAACAAGATTCCAGGGCATGCCAGCCGCGGCAGAGAGGCCGCCATGCTGGAGATGATGTGAGGATTTGGTGTATTCGCGATATCGAAAGGCCTTGTTGAGGTACGAGGATTCGAGGATCAGCCCGAAGGCGATGCTGTCTAATCCAAGGTAATCGGCCAGCAAAAGCACGGGCGCGGCTATCACCAGGTCGTTAAAGAAGCCAATCGATTCGCACATAAACTCCACGTCAGTGGGGATGATCCACACCTCGCGCCCAGCTTGTTTCAGAATCTGACAGCCACGAATTCCAGCATCCTCACAGTACATTCTGCCGTCGCGACCATCGAGTGCCGCAATCCGCTGAGAGAAGACAAGCACCGTATCGGGCGGGAGTAGTTGCAGAGCCGCGGTGGAATCGACGCCGGAACTGAAGCAGAGCCCCGGTCTGGAGTTCGGCCCAGCTTGGCGCGGCCGGAGAGCGGGATCGACGGGGTTGACCTCGATCTTGTAGCGTTCCGCGACGTGCTGCCGCAACTGGCTGCTGACACCGAATGGCAAGCGCATCCCGCTCTTCGCGAAACGGGCGCCGATCGCGAGCGCGACCGCGGCGATGAGATCGGGGTGGGTGTGGTCCATGCGCCAATCGCTTGGCAGAATGAACCGGCAGGTTCCTGGACGGAATTGAAAAGTAGAACGACCCGCGTGAGCCGGGATCGAGTCGCGGTCGCCTTCATCGAGCCCGAAGGTATAGCTTACGGCTCCCGCGTCGGCGTTGATGACCACGTGCATGGCAGAGTTCCATTGCCGTCAGTTTCGCGCGGCGTCCGGTCAGCGCTCGGACGGTACGGCTGTTCGTGTCTCTCGTACGGGCTCTCACCCGCACCGCCCCAATCGTACGCTGGCAGGAAGGAATTGCCAAGCAGGCGCGGACCTCAGCGAACGTCTCGTAGCGTGCACCGGTATACAACATACGGCTCAAGTGTCGCGGCGGCCAGGACGACGTACACCGTCGAGAGTAGGTGGAGGCGGCGCATGTCGGGGTCGCGTCGTCGCAGGCATAAGAATAGACAGGCAACCCCCACGACTGCCACCAGCACAAGTAGGGATATCAGTGGTGTGTCGCGTGTAAAGCGGCGCAGAATTAGAACAAACGTTAACAGCACGGCAGTCAGGCAGATACCCGAGATCAAAGTCGCCGCCTCGCCGGGAATTGGTTCGACGCGCAGCGCCGCGCAGATCAGCGTAATGTACAGCGGCGCGCGGTTTGCCGGCACCGCGAAGATGTTGTTGACGTGCATGTCGATCGCTGACGACATGAACACGGTCGAGTCCCGGGAGAAACGAATCCCCGCGCGATAGATGGAGATGGACCAGCCCAGGCCCAATGCGACCGCGAGCACGAATGGAAGCGAATGCGTGACGCGCGCTCGCCACCTGGTCATGCCTACCCCCCGACAACCGTCGCCGGCTGGACGGCACACAGGCACTGCGCGGCGGTCAGGGCGCCGTTCGTCGGCACCAGGGCGAGGGCCTTCTCACGCATCGTGTTGGCCACCTCGACGGTGAGCGCCAGCGCGTCTCCCAGGTCGTCGGGCCGCAATACTGTCATGGCGGCCAGGGCTCTGTGGGCGGTCATGGCCCGCAGGGTTTGGTCATCCGTCTGGGTTTCCTGGTTCGGAATCAGCACCGACGGCACGCCGAAGTGAATCTGCTCATGGAACGTATTGTAGCCAACCGCCGTCACGGCCAGGTCGAAGCCGTTGTAGAAGAGCGAGTTGGGATAATGTCGCAGAATGTGCACGCCAGCGCGGGGGGCATATCCCTGGTCAGAGATGGGTGATTCGGCGAGCACGATCTCCACATCTTCACGCCGGGATAGCATGGTCAGAATGCTTTCGAGCCACGCGCCGGTGTCGTTGATATTGCCCGCGCCGAGTTGCACGTAGACGGCTTTCTTGTCGGGTGGAATGTTCCAGCGGGCACGGGCTTCCTCGCGTGGCAACAGCTCCTCGCGGTCCAGATAGACGATCGGCTCGACGAAGCGGCAGTTGAAATCGGCCAGTTCGCGCGGCACCAGATTGGCGACGTCGCCGGTTACGCCGGCTTCCCCGGGAAAGATCAATTGGTCGAAGGCCGCCAGCTTATCGGCGTTTTCCAACAGGCGGTTGTGCTTGTGCCGCAAGCGTAGAACCATGGCACAGTGTGCGAAACCACATTCATGGATGGCATCCAGCAATCCGCTGTAGGGGAAAACGCCATCGTACACCAATACCGAGGGACGGTGCGTATCCATGATAATCTGGATCTGTGAAAGCAACAGGCGGTTCCATTCGTTAACCGAGCGCAATTGGCCATTAAAGCTGCTGTAAGGCGGGATGTGATACGCGATCATGCCCTCCTGCGAGATCACGTCAAGCGCCTGGCTTGACGTGAGGAAATAGATCGGAGCCTTGGGCTGCAAGCGACGGATCCGCCGGGCGATAGCCAGGGAGCGTGTCAGATGTCCCAGTCCGGCCCCGTTGACACAGAAGAATAAATAGCCACGTGCTTCCTTGAGCGCATTCGTGCGAGTCGCGATTGCCGGTAGCTTGACCGCCGGCGGACCATTTTGGCGTCTTGGCTTGGTAATTTCGGGCGCTTGGGCAGGTATTGGTTTCGCGGCTGCCGGTTTCACGACGGTTGGCATGGTATCTGCTACTGGCTTAGCAGGCTCTGGCTTATCAGTTACTAGCTTAGCAGGCTCTGGCTTATCAGGCACTGGCTTGGCAGGTACTGGCTTATCAGATACGGGCTTAACAGGCTTATGTTCCGACAGTGGCTGGTCCTGTTGGCGACGAGTGCGGCATTGCCGCAGGCCCTGGAAAAACAGCTTCACCATGCGACCGGGCAGCATGATAGTGTCCTTGGAAGGTCGGGCGGCCTTGACCAGCGCGTCGCCCAGCAGGTAACGCACTTCCTTCGCGCGCAAGATCAACTCGTCCTCCAGATCATGTGCCCGGCTCTGAAGCCGCTTGATGCGGCTCAGGCGCTGGGTGGATGTGATGCGTTCGGCGTTCAGACTGTCCTCCAGTCGCTGACTGGCTTTCTCCCGCTCTGTAATCTGTTCACAAAGCTGGTGCGCTTTTTGTTGCTCGTTCTGGAGATCCGCCGCCGTTGTTGCTAGTTGTGCTCGCTCGGTTTCCAGTTCCCGGCACACAGCGTTGAGCTCTTCCCGCGTTTTCTGTTGCTCGCGCTCAAGCTGTTGGCGGAGTTCCTGCTCTTCCACGAGATGGTCATTCAGTTGTTGGTGTGCCTCTCGTAGCTGGTCAATGTCGCGGCGCAGCTCGTCGCGTTCGTCCAGGAGGCGTTGCTGCTCTTGCGTGGTTTTAGCGAGTTGAGCGGATACTTGCTGTTCGTGCTGTTTGATCTGTGCCAGGTCGTCGGATAATTGCTGCTCGCGCTGGCGTGCGCGTTGTTCAACTTCGTGCAGTTCGCGCCGGACACGGTGGGCGTCATCGCGCGCGCCGCGCAGCAGGATTTGCAATTCGCGAATCAGGCGACGGTAATTACGCACCTCTTCCTGGAGGACGGACGACCGCCGGGTATGCTGCTCGCGCTCTCCGCGCCAAGCCAGATGGGCGCCGTTAAGTTCGTAGCGGGCGCGTTCGAAAGCCTGATCGCAGGTGTCTCCGGAAACAGTTGTGGGACCCGCGACCGTCTGGTCAATGGTGTAACCGTAAGATTTGGCCAGCTCTCGTACCGGCGCCGGTAAGGCCGACCAGGAAATATCTTCCTCCAGTATGACCTTTTCATGAATCTTGGTATTGACGTTGGTTGGGATAGTGGCCAGGCGCGCGGCGAGTTGAGCGTCGTCATACTGGGAGGCATCGACGCCGATAAACGTCAGCAACGTACGCAGCAATCGCTCGTCCAGATCCTCCAGCCGGTAGCGCAGGATTTCACGTTCGGAGCGGCGCTGGTCGATGCGCAGGTTCCAGTGGTAATAGAACCACGCGGACCGTTCCAGTTCGGTGTTATACGCCAGCACCTCCGGACAATGTTTCAAAGCGAATTCCGTGAAACCACGGCGCAGGCCCTCTCGGCGGGGCCGGCCGCCCGCGTCGAGATCGAGGAACTGGATTTCGAGTAACGAGCGGATGACGTGCAGAGGGTTCCGCGCCTGGTGCAGGACGCGCACGTTGGCGGGCAGCTTGTCGAGATATGGCACTGCCAACCAACTGCACTCGCCGCAGACTTCCTCACTGGCGAGGAATTCCTCCAGCCGGGTTTCGATCTTGCAGTATTGCTCGTGCCCGCAGTTGATATCGAATTGGCTGAAGGCTTGGGCGGTGTAGGCGGTACCGGACCTTGGGGTGGCTACGACCAGGAACTTGGTCATTGGTCTCAGGGCCTCCATCTGCGCGCCAGCACGATCGAGTGCTACGCCGGCGCCATCCGTGGCTTGAATTCCTCTTCATATGCGGCGGTCACGGTTTCCACGTCGCCCTGCATGCGTAAATGCCCCTCATGCAGCCAGACGACCTTGTTGCAGACCTTGCGGATCAGGCCGATGCTGTGATTGGCGATAATGACCGTCTTGTTTTCCTGACGGAAACGGTCGAGGATCGAGCCGGCTTTGGCACGGAAGACCGCGTCGCCAACCGCCAGCACCTCGTCCAGGAGCAGGACGTCGGGATCGATATTCACGGCAATCGAAAAACCCAGCCGGCCACGCATCCCGGATGAATAAGTCCGCACGGGAGCATCGATAAAATCGCCGAGATCGCTGAATTCGATGATCCGATCAAGTCGCTGGGTAACTTCGCGTTGACTGAATCCGAGGATTGAGCCATTGATGAATACATTTTCGCGCCCGGTCAGGTTGGGCTTAAAGCCGACGCCGAAGCTTAACAGGCAGCCCACCTTACCACGGACCAATACCCGCCCGCGGTCGGCGCCACAAATTCCGCCAAGTGCTTTCAGCAAGGTGGTCTTACCGGAGCCGTTGCGTCCAATTATGCCGACCACGTCGCCGGGATACGCGGCCAGATTAATGTCGCGCAGTGCCCAGAATTCACGGCGCCATTTTTCATCGTGCTGGCCGTTGCGCGCTAAGGTATCTAGCATGCGGACGAAAGTCTCGCGGATGGTCACTTCCGCGCGGTGATACCGGATCAGAAACTTTACGCCCAGATTCTCCGCCAGAACGCTTGGTTCACTTGTTTGGCTGTCAGACATACCCAGCCGGGAGCCTTTCTTTAATTGTGGCCGCTTGTACCTGGGACACGCGCGGCGTTAATAAGTCCCATGATGACCTGGATCACATAGGTTACCGCTGCTCCATTTTTTACGCGCAATCTACAACTATCGACCCGGATCGTGTCCGTGCCGCTACATGAAGCCCACTACTGCGTGGCTCCTGTCCAACATCATACGCGTCAGCGCCGGTGGCCGGCAAGGACTCCAGGGCCTGATCGTGGCTGGTAATGCTTGACTTACAGGCGGTTACGCGATTGGATGCGGCCTGGTGCCCGGAGTTGGCCCCGTCTCGCGGGCGGTGGTACCTGAAGGAGCTACCATGCCAGAACGGCATTGGTTGGAGTAGAAGGATGTCTGCTGGTGTGATTTCGATTGATACGGTCTCGGGGAAAACCGGATTGCTGGCCAAGCTGCGGGCGCTGTACGAACGCCGGGAGACTGTGCGTTTTCTTACCAGCAGTAACCTCAAGGCCGGTCATCGCGACAAGGTGCTCGGCAACGTCTGGAACGTGCTTGATCCCCTGATGTTCATGCTGGTGTACTATTTTGTCTTCGGCGTGTTGTTTGGATTGATCAAGTCCAGTGGCGGACGCGCAACCTGGTACATGCTGTACATCTTTGTCGCGGTGTTGATGTGGCGCTTCATCGAGGGGACGATTTCGCAAGGTGCCAACTGCATTCGCGCCAACCGCGGTCTGATCCACGAGATAAACTTTCCCAAGTCCGTGTTCCCGGTCTCGGTGGCCTGTTCCCGGCTGTATGATTTTCTATGGGGCTTGATCATCCTGTTCGTTTTTCTGCTGATTGGTGCCCTGGTGGATCCGATCGTGGGGTGGCCGACACTCGAATATCTCTGGCTGCCGTTGTTGTTACTCGTGACGTTTTTGTTCGTACTCGGCATTGGATTCTTTGTGGCTTATCTGGGGGCCTTCTTCGCCGACACCACCAATGTTGTCAGTGTGGCCATGCGGCTGCTTTTCTACTGCTCGCCGATCTTCTATCTGGTGCGTGAGAAGCCCGGCGTGCCAGAGAACATGGTGATCCTGAAGGAGTCTGAACACCCTGTGTTGTGGGCACTCTACATGTCCAATCCAATTGCCTCCCTGATGGAGTGTTACCGGGACGTCCTGCAATGGGGAGAAATGCCCGAGCCGAGGTTGTTACTCTACGTCGCCGGTATTTCACTCGTTCTTTGCACCCTGGGATTCTCTATCTTCACCCGCAACGAGGGTAAATTCGCCAAGTACATTTGACCAGCGAAGCAATTCCTCCCGGCAATACCGTGGAGGCCCGGTGGCGCTATCTGTCCAGGCAAGCCCTCGCTAGAATCAGGTGGTCCCCGTGGTACGCACGGCCTGGTTTCGAGGAGATGGTAATGTCATCAGCAACAACACGCTCCACCGGCGTCGGCAGGTTCGGCCCTTTTGGCGGGCAGTATGTGCCGGAAGTGCTGATGGGCGCGCTTCACCAGCTTGAGGTCGAGTATGCCCAGGCCCGCGAAGATGCTGAATTCTGGCGCGAGTTGGACGACTACCTGAAGTACTATGCCGGCCGGCCCAGTCCGCTCTATCTAGCCCGGCGACTGACGCGGCATGTCGGCGGAGCCAAGATCTACCTGAAACGTGAAGACCTGAACCACACCGGCGCCCACAAGATCAACAACACGCTCGGCCAGGGGCTTTTAACCAAACGCATGGGTAAACGCCGGGTGATCGCCGAGACCGGGGCCGGGCAGCATGGTGTCGCCACCGCCACGGCTTGTGCCGTGCTGGGGCTACAGTGCCGGGTATATATAGGGGCCGAAGACGCCCGGCGACAAGCCTTGAACGTTTACCGCATGCGTTTGCTGGGAGCCGAGTGCATCGCGGTTCATAGTGGCCAGCAGACGCTGAAGGATGCCATCAACGAAGCCCTGCGGGACTGGATGGGCAGCGTTGAGGACACCCACTACGTGATTGGCAGTGTCATGGGCCCACACCCCTTCCCGACCATCGTGCGGGATTTTCAAACGGTTATCGGGCGTGAAACCCGTGAGCAGATCATGGCGACTGAAGGGCACCTGCCCGACGCTATCGTGGCTTGCGTTGGTGGGGGCAGTAACGCCGCCGGAATCTTTTACCCCTTCATCGATGACAGTTCCGTGCGGCTGATCGGCGTCGAGGCGGCGGGCGAGGGCGTGGATGGTACGCGGCATGCCGCCACCCTGGCGCGTGGCCGGCCGGGTGTGCTGCATGGCATGCATACGGTGGTCTTGCAGGATGATGATGGGCAGACGCAGGGGGTGCACTCGGTGTCGGCCGGTCTGGATTACCCGGGTGTCGGTCCGGAGCACGCCCACTGGCAAGCCACCGGTCGCGCCGAATATGTCTGGGCCACGGACAGCGAGGCTCTGGCGGCCTTCGAGTTACTATCGAAGACGGAGGGCATTATCCCGGCTCTGGAGAGTGCCCACGCCATCGCGCGGGCGATTGATCTGGCGGGCAAGCTGCCACGTGGTGCCGCGATCGTGGTCAACCTCAGCGGACGGGGCGATAAGGACTGTGTCGAGGTTGCTCGGCTGACAGGGGTACAAGTTGATTAAACCATGGTACTTCCTGACAAGGTCAGGCTGGCACTAGGACACCGTTGACTTGGAGCGACGTTTGCGGAAGAAACCACGTCCACTACTTTTCGTGGGCTGTTGCGCTTCGCCATCCAAATACAAATGTACCAGATTATGGGCCATCTCCTTGATGGCGAGTCGGGCTGGACTGCTGGGCGCGTCGGTCATGATTGGATGCCCCAGATCGCGCGAGGCTCCGATCCGTTTGTAGTCATTTGGTATGATCGCAAAGAATGGGCGCCCAAAATGTTTCTCGGCTTCCTCGGGCTTGATCCGTCCAAAGTTCGCATTGCTACGGTTGATGACTATATCGATGCGGTCTTCATTGGCGCCCAGACGCACCAGATACCGGGCAATACGCGACGCGTTGCGTAGTTGTGGGATAGCCAATTGAGTAATGAGCAGTACGTGGTCCGCTCCGTTTAGAGCCGCGGCGACTGGGGGCGTAAAACTACGCGGCAAATCGACAATTACGAATGGGAACGAATGGCTCATGACGCGGAACATCTGATCCACGCCTTCCGGCGTAACATCCTCGGCCTGCTCGGCCTGCTCGGGGCCCGTCAGGATCGAGACGTTACAGGCCAGATTGGCGAGAGCTGTATCGAGCAGCGTGTGATCCAATTCCGTATTACTGCCACAGATGTCGGCGATCGAGTATTTGGGCTTGGCGTCAAAGGCACAACCGACATCACCGAACAGCAGATTCATATCAACCAGGCCACAGCGCTGATTGATCGCCTGAGCCAACTCAATCACCAGGTTACAAGCGATTGTGGTAGTGCCCACCCCGCCCGAAGAGCCCACGACACAGATCCGCCGGCAGTTAGTGGCTGCTGAATGATGCGTCTGGCGTACCCGCTTCAGAGCCGATTCAAGATCGGTTCTGTCAATTGGCCAGCGGACAAACTGGCTACAACCGGCGCGCATGACCGCGATAATCATGTCAGAATCAGTGTTTGCGCTGATACCGATAATACCACATTCAGGAGCCACCTCGGAAATCTGCCGCACGATGAGTGTACTCTTGGAACCATCATACTTGTCCAGGTCAAGAATAACGGCATCAATGTGGCTGGTGTTGAGGTACTGCTGAAGTTCCTGCCATGTTGTGCACTCGGCCGCAATCTGAAGGTCGGTGAGTTGTTGAAAGGGTGTGCGAAAATCGCCCCATGACTCACAGCCGACGGTGTTACCTTGGTTGGTATTATTCCGAGCCCCGCTGTCACTAAACAAACAGACACGCAATGGGATGGCCATGGAAGCTCCTCGTACTATGGGGCCGCAAAGGAGGCCAGATTCTCTTTCCCCCTCCACATTAAATCCTATCGGGGCATGGTGGCTGATGTTTAAAGCAGGATCCGGAATAATTAGGACACCACTGGGCCGGAATCTCACGCGGCATAATGCCCGCAGCGCATAAAGTGCGCTTCCCGGATCAGACCTTTTATTCCACCGCGCCAAGCCTGATGGTGTCGTTACGGATCCAGCTCAGACGATTGTCGTTATCCTCGGTGCTGGAGAGCACGGTGATCAAATCCAGGTCACCGTCGCCGTCCAGGTCGCCATAACCCAAGAACCCCACATCACCGGGCGGATCGAAATCGGTGATGATATTGGCGTTCCAAGTCGTGGTTGGATCGACGGGGCTCTCGAAGTAGCGTACCGCGCCATTGGTGCTGCCGGTAATCAACTCGAGGGCGCCATCGTTGTCCACGTCGATCGCTTTAATATCACGTGGTTCGTACGAATCAAAAGTCATCAGGACATACGTGTCCCAGTCGTATGTGCGGGCCGGTCCGGTAGTGGGCTGGACAAACAGGAGCATCTGCTTTTGCTCGCCGCCGATGGCCACTACGTCCGGGCGCCCGTCGGCGGTCAGATCGGCGATGTCGATACTCCAGGCGTCGCGGACGCTGCCAATGCGCCACTGGAACCAGGTTTCATCAAATGCCAGTCCTGGTCCGGGATTGTCAACCCGATTGCGGACCGGATTCTCAAACCATACGACCTGGACATTGTTGTCATCACGGGCGGATGAGATTACGTCCAGGTCACCATCACTATCGAGGTCGTACAACAACAGGCCGCTGGCACCGTCTCGATCGAGACGTGTCTGACGCTCATGGGCGCCAATGCTGACGGCGTCCCAGCTATAGCCATTCGTAGAGAAGCCGGGATTGATGAAGACCAGCACGTCGCCATCCACGATCTGTATGGGCTCGACTGGCACGCTCGGTCTGGGCGTCAGCGTGATTTCAAAACTGCGAGAGGCGGCAATGTCGTTATCGCCGTCGTTATCAAGGTCTCCCAGTTCAACATTGGTATAGAGTTGCTTAATAGTGATGATGTAATCATTAAGGTTGACGCCGGGGCCGATGGCCTGGGTGATAATCGCCTGTAGTTCGGCATCTGACAGCAGCGCATAACTGCCATCGATCCTTTCCCGCAAATCATCGGTTGGATCTGGATTGCCCCAGGCCGAGAGGGCGGTGGTGGGTTGCCCGGTGGGATGGTGGAAGTACCAGACCGCTCCCTGGGCGGCAGCTACAATATCCAGAGCTCCGTCACGATCGATGTCGCCAACCGCCACGTCGGCCATATCCTCCATGTCACGTTTGCTGTCAAGTGTCAGGCTGGTATAGTCAACGGTTCCAACGGGGCTATCCGGATTGCTCAGTAGAATCTGTATGGTGGCTTGGTCTTCGCCGTACGCCACGACCGGATCGATCTTGCCATCCGCGTTGAAGTCGATGCCGTGGGGAGTTCGTTGCAGCACGTCGACCGCGGGGATCTCCTCAGCACCATCCAGATCATCCAGCAAATATGAGACGGTCGTGACGGAAGTTCCGGAGGTAAAAGTCCGGGCCTGAATGAGATCCTCGGTGAAGGTCGTCTGCGCGCCACTTGTACCCGGGAATGCTCCTGTATTGGTGGTTGCTCCGATAACATCGCCGCCGCCGCCGAGAAAGGCCGGAATGTATTGGTATTCACATGCCAGCAGCAGGGTGACGGTTAGTCCAAGCGTCAGCAGGGCACGGCGTGCCCGGATAATAGGACGGCACATAGTCAGGCTCCGTGGTCGACCAGCGTGGTCATGCAACAGTTAAAGGAGGCTACAGTTTGCTTATCGGGTCGGCAGATTCCCCAGGTCTCTTTAACCGCCTTAATGATGCGCGTTACGCGGCTTATAACCGGGCCGGAGGCGGCTTGGAAATGGAATCAGGCAAATGTTGCGCGGTCACTCAACGACGTGGCACTTTTCGCTCCACCAGGTCACGCAGCGTGTTTCCCGGCTGCTCAAACCGGCTCAGCAAAATCATCGCCGCGATGATAAAGGGCTTGTGTGAAGCCTCGCGATAGGTCCCCAGCCGGTAACGCTCGAAGACGTCGGCGGCGACCTCGCCGGCGTCACAGCTCACGCCCGTGATATCCGCCGGCAGGCAGTGCATGTAGAGGGCCTGACCGTCCGTGCCTGGTTCCCCGCTCGTCGTTGACATCAAGCGCTGAGTACATTCCCACTCTTTATGGCGCGCATTGGCGGCCAGGCACTCCTTTTCGAGTTCGGCGAGCCGCTCGGTTTGTCCGCCACGCAGCAGCCGGGTCCGCTCCTCCATGACGCTCAGCGGCGCCCAACTTTTCGGATAAACGATGTCGGCATCCCGGAAGGCCTCGTCGAGGCTGTCGACCTGCGTGAATGAACCGCCCGACGCCGACGCTTGTTGTCTGGCACGTTCGACGATATCCGGCAGCAGGTCATAGCCCGGCGGGTGGGCGAGTACGACGTTCATACCGAACCGCGTCATCAGGCCGATGATTGCCTGCGGGACGCTCAGGGGCTTACCGTATGAAGGCGAGTAGGCCCAGGTCATCGCGAGCTTTCGGCCGCGCAGATCCGCCAGGCAGCCGAAGGACTTTTTGAGGTGCAGCAGGTCAGCCAGGGATTGCGTGGGGTGATCCCGGTCGCATTGCAGGTTGATCACCGCCGGCCGCTGTGGCAGCACACCCGCGTGATAGCCCTCGTTCACCGCCGCCGCTACTTCGGCCATGTATTCGTGCCCGGCGCCGAGGAAGATATCGTCGCGGATACCGATCACCTCGGCCAGGAAGGAGATCATGTTGGCCGTTTCGCGCACGGTCTCGCCATGCGCGATCTGTGACCTGGCCTCGTCCAGTTCCTGGAGATTAAGCCCCAGCAGGCTGGCCGCGCTGGCAAACGAGAAACGCGTGCGCGTGGACTGATCGCGGAAGTTCGCCACCGCCAGGCCGCCGTCGAAAACGCGTGTCGCAGCGTTCGCCCGCCACAGTTCCTCCAATGCCTCGGCGATCAGCAGCACGGCGCGGAGCTCATCGTCCGAGTGATTCCAGGTCAGCAGGAAGTCCCGGTTGTGCAGGTTTGTTTTGAGACAGTCGAGCTCTTCAAGCAGATCCCGGACGGGCTCCATGGCCATGGCATTCTCCGCATGGGGCAGGCCGCGCCGTTAATGTAGCGACCGGGCTCCATCCCGGCCGTAGTGCGCGAGGACATTCACGTAATAGTAACGCCTGACGCGTGTTACGGCAGCTCCGCGCGCTTTTCGATCGGTTCGATGCCAATCTCGTGGAGCCACTCCTGGACGCGCTCGGCCAGCGCTTCGTCCTTGAAAGTGTACCACCGTTCCTGCTCGCGCGGATAGCTTTCAAGCACCCGGCGGAAACGGCGGAATGCGCCTGGACCGTCGAGGGCGATAGACATCTGATTCCGCAGTCCCGGATCGTTCAACGACTCAGCGAATTTCACCATGAGCTGATAGTCCTCCCTGGGATCTGACTCCGGCAGTGGCACGTAGCGCTCGCTGTCGGCGTTGATCGCGCGGGCGATTGGGATCAGTTCCTTTTCCCAATCAGGCAGATCGCCGAGATCGTCGTCATCTTCAAGGTCAACCATCTCCGGCGGCAGAAGGACAGTGTCGCCCGTGTGCGTGTCGAGGTACGCCTCGCTCTCGGTATCATGCATGTCCATCAATTCGGTGATTTCACCGATATCTACTGGGAGCTTTTTCATCGTAACACTCGCTATTCCGTGGTTTCCAAAGGCGCCCGGCGGTTTCGTGTGGGAGTTGTAGAATCCACCAGTCGGGCCTTCTCTATTCTTTGTGGCTTCGCGCCTTTGTGGTGAGAGACGCTAGCTCGTCGCGACTGACGCCACGGTCGGATCGCACAACGACTCCCAATCCGTGCGGCGGAGCTTGATCGCGTCGGTGTGCGTGCCGGCCTGCATCACCAGGTACTCATCTTCCTGCAACTGCGTGTCCATGACCGTCTTCAAGCCGAACAGCGCGCCCACCGGCGGCTCGGCACCCAGTTCGCACTCCGGGAAGACCGCGGCCATCTCGGCTTCCGTCGCCAGCCGGACCTCGGATTCACCCAGTGCCACGGCGGCCTTCTGGAGGTCGAGGTGTTTCGGGGCTGGCAGGACGCACATCGCGAAGTCGGTAGCACCTTTCACGACCACTGGCTTGGCGACGTTATACCCCGAAACGTGCTCGGCCTGTGCCAGGGTCTGGGAGGTGTACGTCGTCCGGTGAGTGTGTTTTTCGAAGCCGATCCCCTTGTCCATCAGATAAGACTCAAGCGTCATGGCTGCCACTCCTTTCGACCAACGTGCCCGAGAGACTTGTTACCACCGTATGATAATACTTCCCGCCGCCCCGGTCGCCCCCCTGGTGCGCATCTCGCTGATATCCCCTCATATATGAATGTGGGAGACAGACTTTGGCGGGAGGGCGAGGCTCCTGCCGAGCCGCCATATGGGTGCTATGGGCTCGGATTAGGGGGATAACGGTGTTAGAATCGTCGGACATGACATCGAGCAGAACGGGATGCCCGGATGAAGATAGCACGGCGATGGTGGAAACCGATCTGCCATGCGCCGCCTGCGGCTACAACCTGCGGACGCTTGTCTGGTCGTCCAAATGCCCCGAATGCGGCCGCCCCGTCAAACACTCCGCACCCCTACGCGGCTTTCGCTTTCACTCTCTCCGCAGCATCCGCCGGGCACGTCTTGGCCTCGGTCTGCTGATATGTGTCTTCCTCTGGTACGGTCTGTTCGACATCGCGCTGACGGCGATGTTCCGGTTCATATTCGACTTGCCGTTCTCCTTGACGATGGCGGTCCATCACGTGTGGCGATACGAGTGGCTGGCACGGGACGCGTTGACAATCGTGGCCGTGTTCCTGCTCGTACAGCCCTTTGCCAGGCAACACGATCGCCTCCGACCCGGCCTGGGCTGGGCCGCAGTCTGTCTGGCGCTAGTGGGTTGGCTGGCGAGTGTGTACCCAATTGTCGGACGGGCATTTGGCCAAGCAGTGCCCTCCGGGATGACGTGGGGAGCGAGCATCCGGCTGGGGATCGGCTGCGGTGTGGAAGCCGCGTTGATACTACTGTGGATTCACCTCCTCAGGCGCATCGATCGAGACCGCGGGCGGTTCCTGTGGTGGACGATGTGCTTGACCACGGCTGTGCCAGTTCTCCTCCTATGCCTCACGGCGGTTGAGCTCGTGGTCCATGTGGTGATCGACGTCCCACTGCCGGTGATGCTGATGTTTGAACAAGACGACGATGCGTTCGGGCGCGCAGCCGCCCGGCTTGCCATTTGGTGGCGCGATGCAGGTCTGGCTGTTTTCTACATCGCGATGCTGTTGCCCCTGTGGCTGTTCGTGCGACGCCTGAATGCGGCGGCGCGCGCCAGAGAGAGGGAATGCACGGGTCCCCTTACTTGTTCGCCGTCAATCCAACGCGCCGATTGAACTCTCCAATCATCCAATCCCACTCGTCAACTTGGTCGAATGTCTCGGGCCAGAAATCGGGGTCCCACATTGCCCGCAGATCGTTGACGTTGCGCTGTTGCTGCTCGATCCAGGTGAAGTACTTGAAGTTGTGCAGTTGTTTGCGGTCCGCATATGACAGCTCACGCAGGTGGTCCGGGCCGATGCCTTCCAGGTAGCGGCCGAAATGCCGGGCGGCGTGCAGCTCGGTGTACTGGCCACCGGCCTGGCGTTGCTCGGCGA
>JBDRDH010000148.1:0-33909 GCA_043820985.1 Planctomycetota bacterium | reverse complement strand
CGACCAACGCCGCAGCGTCGCCCGTTGTTCGTCGGTCAACGTCACCTTTGGAGCCACTCGCATCGGTACCATCCTCCTTCCAAAGAATGGTACCGACAAGCAGGATATAAGTTGCAGTAATTATAAGAAACTACACTAGATTGCGGGTGGCGGTAACGTGAGATCCGCGTGAGCTGTCGTCAGACGGCAATCAGGTTATCGGAAGCGGCCAATAGCACCACGCTGGAGCCGGCGGCATCGCGCACCTCGACCTTTACCTGTCCCTTGCTACGTAGCTGGTCCCGGAGGGTTTCGCTGGCGATGTACAGGATCTCGGCAGTAACGCGACGGTCGCCTCTGAAAAATAACTGCTGCAGGCGTCTCTTGACCGAGGTGGAGGTTCGTTGACAGGGATCCCAGGCTGACCACGCAGGTACTACCCCCGGATCCTTAACCTTGACGCGTGTCCCCGAAGTCAGACTCAATTTGCGACTTCCAAGCATTTGCACCTTCTCCCTGGACGGTAATCAAGCCGCCCATAGCACTCGATTTTTCAAATGAATGCCGCAATCGTCCGCTACAATCTGGTGACTGCGGGGGGAGGGTTGGCTGGTCTACCACTCCCCAATGGTTGTCATCCCTGACATCCATAGTTTACCAGCCCCTAAAAGTCTGTCAAAGCCGGGATGCAATAATCTGGATGGCATGGCGCTTTCGGAGATAGCCGTCCCGGGTGAGAATGCCGGTATGAAGCCCAGGCATAAGTCATGGCTACGCCTTTTCATCTGGCTGCTGGCCGGCGTTGTCGTGTTACTGGCTGGATGTTATGCCTACCTGACGCGCCCCGCCCGATTACGCACCCAATTCCTGGAGGCGCTGGCGGGCTTGCCGGCCGAGCAGTTGGAAGTTGGCCAGGTTTCGTTTTCGCTGACCAGCGGCCTGGAGGTTCGCAACCTGGCGGTCACGCCGCCGGCGGATGATGTGCCGGCCAATCTGGCGCGTGACTTTGGTTTTCGGATTGATCGCGCCCGGATACGGTGTGACCTGCTGGCCTTGCTGTGGGGACAGGTTCGTCCGCGCGAAGTCGTGTTGAGTGGGATCAAGGTTAACCTGGCTGCCAGTCGGTTTGGATCGTTGCTGGATACGGAAGCACCGAGCGCGGGTGTGCAACGCGCGTCCTGGCCGGAATTGCCCACTGACCTGCTTGAGGCGCTGCCGTCGCTCAGAATAGAGGGGCTTGATCTACAACTCTATGACACGGAGCAAGACGGAGGGCGTTTGATTCGTCGTGTGCTGGCGCAGGGCGTGGGCCGGCCGACCGCCAGGGGCTACGAGTTGCGTATCGAGCCACTTGGCCGGGATCAGCCCCCCCTGGCGGAATTCAACTGGGAGCGACTTGGCGGCGAGCTCAACATCGTGTTGGATGCCGTCGATTTTCAAGCGCTCGCGCCGCTGGTGCCTGAGCGGTGGCTGGCGGGCTGGCGGGAGATTGAGCCGCGCGGGCGTGTCCGGCTGGAGCGGGTGGTGATTCAGACACCCTGGTGCTCGCCACTCGCCGAGCAACCTGCCGAACTGTGCGTGCAGGCCCTGAATATTCGGCTGAGCAGCTTGCGAGCGGCAATCCCGATCGAGGAAATCCCGGTAGAAAACCAAACGTCAAGCCAGCCAATCCCAGCGGCCCGGCGTTTTCTGCAACTGTCTGACGGCGAGGTCGCGCTGGTTTATCAACGGCAGGCGGATGGCATGACCTTGAGGGCGGGTGGCACGGGACAGCTAAACTCCGCGCCGATCGAATTTGAGTTGGCGGCCCGGCCCGCGCGCCTGGGCGAGGCGCGCGTTGAGGATCTGGTTGCGGCGCGCTTCAGTGCCCGGGGTCTAACCTTCCCCACGCTTGAGGAGCAGCCGGAGTTTGTACGCAGCCCGCGCTTGCCGCGGGGCGTGAGGAAGTTTTTCCGGGAGTATCAGCCGCGCGGAGTCGTGGATCTGCGGCTGAGCCTGCGGCGGTCCGCCCAGGAAAATGCCGCCATGTCAATCGGGAACCTGGTGCTGGAGGGTGAAGTCGAGGCGCGCGGCGCGGCATGTCGGTACTACCGGTTTCCATATGACTTCCGCGATGTACGTGGCCGGCTGCAAATCACTCCAGGTGGACTCATTTTCGATGGTATGCGCGCCCGGCATGGCTCGACGTATGCGCGGATCTATGGCGTGGTCAATCAGTCCTGCCGAGCGACTGGTTTTGATCTGACAGTCCATGGCCGCAATATTCCACTGGACGCCGATCTGTACGCGGCCTTGCCAACTGATTATCGACATTTATGGGAGCAGACGATGCCCTTGGGAGTCTGCGACGTGAATGTCAGATTGCGGCGCGCGGATGGCGCGCCTGATGCAGAGGTGATGCCGCCGACAGCGACGCATATTGATGCCCGGCTCATAAGAGGCAGCCTGGAGGTCGAACCCGGGCGGCGGCTGCGCGTGTCCGAGGGAATGTTTAGTATTGCCAACGGCATTATTGAAATTCATGAGCTGCACGGTAGCCTGAACGGGACCGCCACCCGGCTGCGCGGCACAATTGGCGTCAAGGACAACGATTCCCAGACCGACCTCTATGTTGAAGCGGCGGATATGTGGATTGAGCGCAGCGCACGCCTAGCGGCGGGTTCCGACAACCGAGAATCGGAGTTGCACTTCGCCGGGCGGGGTGACGTCTGGGGGCATTTGCGTGGTACCAATGTGCGGGATGACCGCGACGCACACTACGTAGTGCATGTCAAGGACGGTGTGCTATCCGGTTTCGATCCGATTACGCCATGGGAAGACTGCGCGGGATGGATCAATGTTGTTGGGGAGCAACAGGAAGCGCTCCAGTTCACGGCGAGGCAGGATGTGGCACGACTCCAGGCCCGCGGTGCGCTGCCAGCGGCGACCCGAAATAAGCAACCGGTCAATCTGGAGATAAGTGTGGCCGAGGCCGACCTGGCCGAACTTATTCGGCAGGCGGTGCCGCCACGCTGGCTGGAGTCGGTTGATGCCCTGGGATTTCGCGGTCCTGGAACGGTAACGGTCCGCTTGTACCCGACATCTTCCGAGGAATCCACGGCCAAACAAGTCGCCGAGGTCAGCCTGAGAGCCGAGCGTATGACGCCGGTGGCATTACCGGTTGAGCTGCGGGAAGTCGAGGCGCAGGTCACGCTGACGACCGAGGGTATCGAAGTGCACCGCGCGCAAGGCCGCCAGGGAATCGACGGCGCTGTCCAGGGCAGTGGCCGGGTGGAATGGCGTGGCGACGCGCCTTCCGCGGAGTTCGATCTCAGCGCGCACCGGCTGGAAATAACGCCGGAGTTGGTGGATGCCATGCCGGCGGATTTCGGGAAGCTGCTGCGGCGACTGGCGCCCGAGGGACAAATTCATGTGGAACTCGATCGCGCGCGGGTGGCCGGAGCTGACCAGCGCCGCTGGCAGTTTAGCGGCCGACTGATCTTGGAGTCCGCGGCGCTGTTTCTGGGATTGCCATTAACCGCCTTGGATGGAGAGTTGTGGGGCGACTGTGTCATTGATGCGCGGGGCGAGACCGAGGTTTCGGCGGAGTTCTTCATTCGGGAAGGATTGTTGGATGGACGCCTGATTCAGGAGTGGGGCGGGCGGCTGGAGCGGTCTGCTGGTGATCGTTGGGTCCGGCTGGAGGATCTGCGGGGACGCCTATGCGGTGGTGACGCGCTGGGCTTCGTGAAGCTTGATCCGGATTCCTCCGCGTATGAATTGTCGCTGACATTACAAAATGTGAGTTTTGGCCAACTTCTGCCCCCCCAGGATCCGAAGCGCGACACGCCGCGGCGTGGATTGGTAACGGGCCACATCTTCCTGCGCGGGACCGCTGGTGAAGCGGCCACGCGGAGTGGCGGGGGTGATGTGTGTATCCGGGGCGGGTCGCTGTTACAAACGCCAGTGCTGGCACACGTCGTGGAAGTCAGCCAACAGAAGTCGGGGGCGATTAATGATGCCCTGGATCTGGCGGAGTTGCGGTTTGTATGGCAGGGCTCTTTGCTGAGGTTCACCAGAGTGGACATTCAAAGCCGTGATCTGCGCATGGTGGGCGATGGCACGTGGGACATGGCCAGCGACGCGCTTGATCTGACCCTGGTGGGGGCGCATCCGGATCACTGGCCCCGCGTGGCGGTTTTGAGCGACCTGCTGGAGATCGCCGGGCAGGAATTAGTGCATTACCGCGTGCAGGGCACCACGGCGACGCCGCGGGTAACGGTAGAGCCTTTGCACAAGCTCAACGCGACATTGCGGGCTCTGTTGTTGGACTCGGATTAAGTAGACAAACCGCAGCCATCCGGACGTGCCACGATGCCGAGAGACAGTGGAAGGGCGCCCTTTGCCGAGTGGGGTAATACCGTGATCGACAGCCGAGATTATTCGAGGTAACCCAGGTCGCTGAGGCGTTGTTCGAGCAGGCGGCGCTCGTCCTCGCTGTAGACCTCGACCTGCTCCTCGGGAGTTTTCTTCAGTGGCGGCTCGCGTTCGATGACGGGCTCGGTGGAGAAGGCTTCCAGGATGACCCGGCCGTCCATATCCACCGGGACGCGCAAGCCGAGCGCGGCTAGCATGGTCGGTGCGATGTCGACAATATTGGCTTCGGTTTTCTCGCCGGCCCGGACGTTTTCTCCGCCGATGGCCAGAATACCCTCGTCGCGGTGAGTGCCTTCCATACGGCGCGGATCACACCAGCGGACACTGCGGCGCCCCCGGATTTTACGAACCACGGCCAGGCCGCGGGCCGGCTCGAGCAGCAGGTCGGGCAAGTTGGGATGCTCGGCGCGGTTGCAACGGTATAACTCCTCGGCTTTGTAGACGTTGGGAAAGAGATTGATTTCCTGCCCGTCGGAATTCCGCGTCGTGGCGGCGCGCAAACGCTCGGCGATTTCCTCGCGCGTGCGTTCATAGTCGCCGGGTTCGACGATGCCATGCGGGCCGCGGCCCTTGAGATTGATGTACAGGTAGCCGTAGATGCCGGCGTGCATGACGCAAGCACGGGTGCGTGTCCAGTCAACGGCCAGCTCGCGCTCGATGCCACGGCTGCCCTGCTCGAAGCGGTTGACCTTGCCCTTGGTCAGGCGATGCCAGACATAGGCGGCGCGCGTGTTGGCTTGTTGCCAGGGACTGCGCAAAGTCAGGTAGCCCCAGCGATTGAGCAGCAGATTGGGCTGCGCCTTGCCGTCCAGGCTGCCATGGCCATGATCGGACATCATCAGTACGGTGGCGTTGTTGGCGGTGGCGTATTCCAGCATCTCTCCCAGAACGGTGTCCAGGCGCGTGAAGACCCGGGCCGCCAGCTCGGCTTCGCGCGGGTATTGGTGGCGCGTTTTGGGATCGAGATACTTCCAGGCCTTGTGCTGGACATTGTCGACCAGCTTGAAGACCACCATCAGCACGTCCCAGCCGTACTTGTCGCCGCAGTAGCGGGTCAGCTTCATGCCCTGGTCAAAGCTGTTGCTGATGTAATCGAGGTTCTCGGCCAGGAGTTCCTGGCCGCCCATGGCGCGCCGTCTCCAGTTGGTACGATAGTTGTAATTTGGGATCAGCCGAAAGATCTCCGGTTTGAGATCCTTGGGGTAAGTGAACTCGGCGTCGATACTGGGAGTTTCAAAGCCACTGACCATGAAGCCGTTGATCGGTTTGGGGGGGAAGGTCATCGGCACATTAATACTGCCGACACGCAGACCTTTCTCGCTGAGCAACTCCCAGATAGTTTTCTCTTCGATCTGGTAGGTACTGTTGAAAGTCAGCTTGTGCTGGATGGCGTCGTACTTCTCGAAGTCGAGGATGCCATGCTGGCCGGGTCCCTTACCGGTCATGAAAGTGGTCCAGGCCGCCGGAGTGATGGGGGGCTGTGTTGAATACAGTATGCCGGAAACCCCCTCGTTGACGAAGCGCTTGAGATTGGGCATGCGGCCATCGGCCATGAGCGGATCGAGCACGTCAAAGGTGGCTCCATCCAGCCCAACAATCAACAGTCGGTCCGCCAAGGCTTTTAGCGGGCGCTCCGCGCGCGGGCGGGTTGCCGGCTGTTGGTTCTCCGCGACAGGTGCACGTCTGTTCATGATCCCAATATCCTTAGAGGCTGGACGTTCCAGGTTCCAGCCAGATCATTATCGTCGCCAAGCGTATTAACAAATCCCGGGCTCTCGACCACACCGCGTAGCCGGGTCCCGGCTGTACGGATAGCATATGCGGAGCATACCCGTTTTTCGGCGCAATAGCAGCCCGAGAAAGGGGTGGAAATCCATCCGTACATACCAGCCGGGGCTAACGCGGCCTTGTAACGGGTTGTACTAACAGGTCGTAACCATCCGTACCGACGCAATTGACTGGCATGAAGCTACCCGGCTGGGCGTCGGTGCCGGACAGTAAACAGACGGCATCGACTTCCGGAGCCTGACCGGCGTGGCGCGCGATGGCGTGGCTACTCGCGCCAGCAGCCTCGTCGACCACGATGTTAAACGTCTGCCCAATCCGCTGGCGAGCGGCGGTTAACGCGACTTCCTGCTGAGCCAGCATGAGTTGGTCATAACGCGCGGCGCGGATTTCCGGCGTGATCTGCTTCGGTAGCCGATAGGACGGCGTGCCTTCCTCCCGTGAAAACTCGAACGCGCCGACGGCCTCGAAGCCTGACGTGCGGACGAACTCCAGCAACTCGGCGAACTCGTCCTCGGTTTCGCCGGGAAAACCGACCATGAAGGTGGTCCTGAGCGTCACGCCGGGAATACGAGCCCGTATGCGTGCCAGCAGGTCCTCGGTTTGTCGGCGCGTGACCCGGCGGCCCATGCTCTTCAGAACCCGATCGTTGATATGCTGGAGCGGGATGTCGATGTACTTCACGATACGCTGACACTCCGCGATCGCATCAATAATCGTATCAGTCATGATCGAGGGGTAAACATACATGAGCCGCAGCCAGCGCGCGCCGGTGCACTCGGCGTCAAGCCGACGTAGCAGGCCGGCCAGGCCGGGTTGGTAATTCAGATCGCGGCCGTAGCTGGTAGTGTCCTGTCCGATCAGGATCAATTCGCGCGCCCCGTCGGCGATCAGCTCCTGGCACTCAGCGACGATCTGATCTGGAGTTTTGCAATGTAATGGCCCCCGGATGGCGGGAATCGTGCAGAAAGTGCACTTCTGGTCACAGCCCTCACCAATGCGGACGTAAGCATAGTGCTCCGGCGTCAGACGCAGCCGACCCTGGTCGGTCCACGGCTGGGGATGGTAGTCCCCCAGATAGCAATCGACGGATGGACGGTGGGTAGGTGGGCTGTCTGGCCAGATCGCGCGGGCGACATCATCACGATTGTGCACACCCACCAGGGCATCAATTTCAGGGACTTGCTGGAGCAGTGTTTCGCCGTCGCGCTGCACCAGGCAGCCGACCACCACCAGTCGCCGTAAAGTGCCCGCGCGTTTACGCTCGGCCAGTTGCGCGATTATGTCCAGGGCCTCGTCACGGGCCGAGCCCAGGAAGCCACATGTATTCACCACGATGGTGTCGGCGGCTTGCTCATCACAGAGGATGGCTCCAGACTCGGCGATCTGGCCGAGCATTTTCTCTGAATCCACCAGATTCTTGACGCAGCCCAGCGAAACGAAAGCCACCAGGGGTGGAGTCTGGTTGTTGTCGGGTAAGTCAGGCGTGTTTTTTTTGATCTGTTCTGGCATCGCATTTCGTTGGTTGGCGGCGATTGGCGGCAGGTCGGGACGCCACCCGGCTTCACTAAAGCCTAGCAAGCGTTTACTGTTCCGGCAACGTGGAGCGGTCGGTGTGCCCCTCCCGGGAGTTTTTACGACAAAAATATGGATATCGCACAATCGTCAACCTGGCTGTCAGATAAATGGGAGATGCTCTGCGACCAGGTCTGGGAGCCGCTAACCAGGGTGGCCTGGTGGGATTGGTTAGGATTCTGGCAGCAAGCGGTCCTGAATTGGATCGATCCGCGCTTTCTGGTCTGTTTCTTTCTGCCGCTGGTACCCATTTTGTGGCTGTTCCCGCGACGGCATTTCCGGCTCGGGATCGTCCTGACCAGCTTTGTGTTTCTGGCATACGTGTTCGGTTTCTTGTTTGTGCCAATCTGGTTTGGGGTCTGTGCCGCGTTCTACTGGCTGTCGGAGCGTTTCGCCATCGAGGCCAAGCGGACCGACGTGTGGCAATGGGGGCCGCCGTTGGCCGCGATCGGCATTATCAGCTTTGGGTACGTCCTGTTTCTCGGGTTGTGCCGGATAGTGGTGCCGAAGGAGGTCGATGCCTGGCTGTTCGAGCATACGCCGTGGCTGTATCCACTGGGGGCCCGTCCGTTCGCGTGGGAAGCGGCTCACTTGCGCTATGAGGGGGGCCTGGTCGCCAACTCGCCGCGGCTGATGGACGCGGTGTTCTTTTCGCCGCAGACCTGCGGGTTGGTGATTCTGTCCATCCGCATGATGCACTATTTCTCGGAGTTGAAGCGCGACACGATTCCGAAAGAGCGGCGGAGCTTCCTGAATTTCCTGGCGTTCAATAGTTTCGCGCCGGTGCTGCCGCAGGGGCCGATCGAACGCTTCGCCGAATTTGACGAGCGGGCCGAGCGCTGCTTTGAGCGGCGCAAGGCGCGCGATATGGCGGCCGGCCTGTACCGCATCGTGATCGGCCTGGTAAAGAACCTGGTCTGCGCCGTGTACTTCGCGCCGCCGGTGATGGAGCTGGTTGAGAAGTACAAGAATAAGCCCGACCTGGTTCTCAGCTATACCACCCTGTTTATCCTCATGCATTTCGCGACCTGGGCGCTGTACCTCTACTTCAGCGGTTATTGTGACGTCGCCATCGGTATCGCGCGGCTACTCGGGTATCGCGCCACGGAGAATTTCAGGCGTCCCTGGCTGGCGTGCAGCCTGACGGATATGTGGCGGCGCTGGCACATCACCTTCTCGTTCATTCTGCGTGATTATGTTTTTCTCCCGGTAATCCGCCGACGGTGGAGCCTGTTTCCGAGCCTGATCCTGACTTTCGTGGTATGCGGTCTGTTCCACAATCTGAATCCGAGCTTCATCCTGGCCGGATTTGTGATGGGGGTGATGGTGTGGATTCAGCAGAAGTGGAGCCGCTATCTGCGCGACCTCAACCGGCATCCTGACCAGTGGGCAGCCAAGGTCCGGCGGATCCTGCTCAAGCTACAACCCTTGCCGCGTATCTGTGCCTGGGTTTTGACCATGAACGCTTTCGCGGCGGTGATTCTGATCGCCTTCGCCGGCCCACTTGTCATCCGCGGTCTTTGGCAGACGATCCAGCAATTGATGGGATGGTCGCAAGGGGCCGGATAAGTGCGGCAAGGATGCACCGGTTTACAGATCGTCGCGGATAGCGACACTACGCGCAGATTTATATTGTACCGTGTGACTTGAAAGGATTTAAGTTGCTGGAAGCCGATCTGCTGGCCGTCATACCGGGGGCCGACTCCGTGCTGTCAGAGCTGCGGACGCTGGGCGACAAGATTCCCTGGGGTGACTGGCGGGGTTTCTGGCTGGGCAGTCTGGCGAGCGGCCGCAACGCGGTGGTGTTTTTTCTGCCGCTGTTGCCAGTATTGTGGCTGCTGGCGCGGCGGAACCTGCGCATCACAATCGTACTGACCGGGCTGGCATTCCTCACCTTCGTCTTTGGCGTAATGTATGCCCTGCTGTGGGTATTGATGTGCCTGATCTTCCATAAGCTGGCTGAGCGTTTTGCGATCGAGGTCAAACGTACGGACGTGTGGCCTTGGGGGCCGCCGCTGGCGGCGATCGGGATCATCTCGGCCCATTTTCTGCTGATGAATGGTCTCAACGCATTGAAGCTGCCGGAAGCCTGGAATGCCTGGCTG
This sequence comes from Planctomycetota bacterium, assembly GCA_043820985.1. Taxonomy (GTDB): domain Bacteria; phylum Planctomycetota; class Phycisphaerae; order UBA1845; family Fen-1342; genus JAAYXS01. The sequence continues at coordinate 24,049 of JBDRDH010000148.1, read as the reverse complement.
TTGACGTATGCCTGGTGGCTGTTTCCGCTGGGGGCGCGTGGCGTGGCGTGGGAGCCGCATTGGTTCGGGGGCCATACGCAGTTGTTCCGGGTCATGCTGTACCAGTCGCACAATATCGGAGCGGCCTACCTCAGCATGCGCATGGTGACCTACTTCGCGGAAATCAAGCGGGGTACGATCCCAATTGAACGCCGATCGTTGCTCAACTTTTTCGCATACCTGTGCTATGCCCCCACGCTGATCCAGGGGCCGATTGAGCGCTACACGGAGTTCAACAACGAAATCGACACCTGCCACGAGCGCCGCGATTGGCGCTCTCTGGGATACGGGCTATATCGCATGATCCTCGGGGCCGGCAAGTGCTTCGGAGCCGCGGTGTACCTCTATCCGGTGCTGCACGGCTCCGGTCTCGACCCGTTCGCCAATCCGGTCATGTATCAAAGCCCGGACAAGATCGACGGTTACGGGCTGCTGCTCTTCGGCGTGCACCTCCAGGTGTTGTTCCTGTATCTGGTGTTCAGCGGCTACTGCGACATTGCCATCGGCATGTCGCGCATCATCGGCTACCGCGTGGTCGAGAACTTCAAGCGGCCATGGATGGCCCGCAGCCTGACCGACATGTGGCGCCGCTGGCACATCAGCCTGTCGTTCATCCTGCGCGATTACATCTTCCTGCCGCTGACCAAGAAGCGCTGGAACAGTGTCGCGACGGTACTGGTGACGTTCTTTGTGTGCGGCGTGTGGCATAACCTCAGCATGAACTACGCCGCCTGGGGACTGCTGATGGGCTTGATGGTCTGGATCAACCAGCGCTGGGCGCGCTGGATGCGCAACCTGGACCGCCACCGCGACCGGCGCCTGTCCAAGGTCCGCCAGGCTTGGCTGCGGCTGCAACCACTGCCGAAGATCTGTGCGTGGTTCTTCACGCTTAATGTGTTTCTCATGTCGGGCTGGGTGTGTTTCGCCGGCTTCGGTGGCGCGTGGAAGGTGATTGTCGAGCTAGTGCGGCGGCCGCTGGCGGCGCTGTCGAGCGGGTAGCAGCCCGAGCGCCGCCGGGGGCACGAGGGACAACGGCATGTCGTGGTTTGACCGCATATTTCGGCGAAAGAAGCTGCGGCGGGCTGAAATCACCAGCCGGCCGTTCCCGGATGAGTGGCTGCCGGTCGTGGAGCGGAGTGAGCCGCACTATGCCAGTCTGCCGGCGGAGCATCAGCGCACGCTGCGCGAGCTCATCCAGATCTTCGTGGCCGAGAAGCGGTTTCTGGGAATCGCCGGCCTGGAGATGACCGACGAGATCAAGGTCACGATCGCGGCACCGGCGTGCCTGCTGATCGCCGGGATTCCACACCTGGACGTGTACCCGCGCCTGAGCGAGATCATCGTGCGGCCGAAGATATACGGCGAGGTCACGGAAGCCGTGGGGCCGGACGGTCGCCGTTACCAGATTGCCGATGCGCGGGCCGGCGAGGCTTGGCGGCGCGGACCGGTGGTGCTGGCGTGGGACAGCGTGACACACTCGATCGCCTGGCCGTGCGACGGGTACAACGTGGTCTACCACGAGTTCGCGCACGTGCTGGACATGCAGGCCGGCGGCATCGACGGGGCGCCGGTGCTGGAGACGCGCGACCAACGGGCGGCGTGGCAGCGCGTCTTCACGGCGGAGTACGAGGCCTTTTTGGAGGCCGAGCGCCGGGGAAAGAAGACCTTCCTGAACCCGTACGGGGCCACGCGGCCGGCCGAATTCTTCGCGGTAGTCACCGAGCACTTCTTCGAGCAGGCCCGGAAACTGCGGCGGCGCCACCCGGACCTGTACGAGCAACTCGTCGGCTTCTACCAACAGGATCCAGCGCGGTGGGAAGCCAGGTAGGACGGCCGGGTCCTCCCCGAAATCACGGGAGAACGGATATCTGGGCGCAGGATTCGCCGGTCCACCGCCAGGGTGGTCGCGTGACGGGGTGCGCGTGGGTCTGCCGCCGATAGTAAATACAGGGCGCCGGGGCGCGATTGGAAGCTGATGTGCCCTGGTGGTCAGATGGAGAAAGACATGCGTATCAGTATGACGCGCTGGTGGTGGTCGGGATGGCTGATTGTCGGGCTGGTTCTGTGTGTGTCGACCGGTTGTGCCCTAAATGATAATCCAGCATTTCATCGCCACACACCTGTCAACAGGGATCCAACTCTACTCGAACATGCCGAGCATGCCGTTGACCAGTTAAGCCGGAGCCTCGACAATCTCGATGCTCAGATGGAGCACAGGATTTACTGAGGGTACCCAGCGACCGGCGCGACCTGGTGAGAGCGGGCCGGGTCGTCGGTCGGGCTTGGGATGCGGCTGCCATGCGGATCTGTTTCGTTACTGATCTTCACGGGGATCCGGGACACTACGAGCAATTGACCAATCTGTTGTCCGCCGAGCAGCCCGAGTTGTTAATCCTCGGCGGCGACATGCACGTCGATGCGCGGCAGGATGATCCACTCGGCACACAGGTTGCGTATGTGCAGGAGCGTGTGCCGGCGCTGTGTGAGGCGTGGAGAGACGACACACCAGGTCTTGTTATCGCCGGTATCCTGGGTAATCACGACTTGAATTGCACAGTCATTGCGCTGCGTGCGTTGCATGACGCGGGTTACCTCGTGCTGCTCGAGCACCGGCAGCCGTGGCACTACCGCGGCTTGAATCTGCTGGGTTTGAGCATGACGCCACCCAGTCCGTACTGGGTGAAGGATCTTGAACGGCGCGACCTGCCTACGGATGCCGTCCCGGAAACCGGCGGGGCAGTGTGGCATATGAACGCCGGCGAATTGTGCCCGGTATCGGCGAAGGAGCATTTCGGTCGGTTGCCGTCTCTGGCTGATGAGCTGGCGGCGGCGCCGAGCGTGGAGGATCCCTGGCTGTTTGTCTGTCACTCGCCGCCATACAATACGGCGCTGGATCGCCTGCCACATCTCGATTATCCCATCGGATCGCGGGCCGTACGAGCCTTCATCGAGCGTACCGGTCCCCTATGTGCTTTGCATGGCCACGTGCACGAATCGCCGGAGGTGACCGGTAAATATGCCGACCGCGTGGGGCGCACCCTGTGTATCAATCCCGGCCAGAGCCATGATCGGCTACATGCCGTGATGTTCGATACGGCGGACATACCGGCGACCCTGCGGCACACGGTGTACGCATGACCGAGGCGGTCCCTCGTGGCCCGGATGACTGTGCCAAGAGCAACCTGGTGCTCTGCGGGTATCGTGGCTGCGGTAAGAGTTCGGTGGGGCGGCTTCTAAGTCAGCGTCTGGGTTGGGAGTTGGTTGACACGGACGAACTAGTCGCAAAGGTGGCTGGCCACGGCATTGCGCGGATCTTTGCGGAGGAAGGTGAGCCGGCCTTTCGGCGGATGGAGAGTGCGGCCATCGCGCGGGTGGTGGCTGGTCGGCAACGCGTGATCAGCGTGGGGGGCGGCGCGGTGTTGTCGCAGCGGAATCGCGCCTGGCTGAAAACCGCTGGATTATGTATCTGGCTGACGGCGCCACCCGAGGAACTCTACCGGCGGATACAGGCGGATCCGCGTTCAGCGGTTCAACGACCAGCCTTGACGGCGGCACCGGAGTTGAGTGAAGTGCGACAGGTGTTGGCCAGCCGAGAGCCGCTGTACCAGGAGTTGGCGGACCACACGGTGGATACCACGGGGCGCGGCGTCGAAGAAGTCGTGGAAGTCATAATGAAGATCTGCGAGACAATCGGTTTGACGGGAGCGTCATGACCATAGACCTGGTAATGATCTTCTTCGTCGGGCTGTTGGGATTGTGTGTCGGCAGTTTCCTCAATGTGGTGGTGTACCGGCTTCCGGCGGGGATGTCGATCGGGCGGCCAGCGCGCTCGTTCTGTCCCAAGTGTAGCCAGTCGATTGCCTGGTATGACAACATTCCCGTGCTGAGTTGGTGGCTGCTGGGAGCACGCTGCCGGCATTGCCAGGCCCCGATTTCCGTGCAATACCCACTGGTCGAAGCCGTGACCGGGCTGAGCTTTGTGGCGGTGTACTACCTGCTATTCATTCTCGACGCGCGCGTGGCGGCCAATCAACTTGAACATCCGCAGGACTGGCTACTGCTGCTGACCTGGCTGGTGCTGGTGGCGGGTTTAATTGCCTGCTCGGCGATGGATCTGGTTTCATACATGGTGGATGTGCGCATAACGTATACGGTGATGTTGGTTGGATTGCTAGGTCACATGGCCTGGCCGCGGGTCGGATTCTATGCGGAACGAGCTGACACGCCCATCGCCGCGGCGGCGGTGGCGGCCGGTCTGGTCAGCGTGGTCGTGATGTGGTTGACAGTCTGGCGTGAGTCGGAGGATGAGGAATCCGAGCCGCCGGAGTCGGAATCGCCGGCTTCCGGTTCGGAATCCGCCCAGCCCTCGGTCGCGGTGGGGCGCGTAGTGATCGTTGTGCTGGGTGTGCTGGCGGTCTGGCTGCTGATCGAAACTGGTTTGCATACTCATAGTGCGAGAAACGGCATGGGGGGCTTGTTACCCGACAACATAGAGGTTTATAACGCGGTGGGAGGTATAGGGGGGCTGGCACCGGAATTCGTGGTTCCGGCGGTGTTGTTGGCCCTGTTTGCGATAACGGTCCTGGTGGGCGGTCAGCATCGTGAGGCTGACGTGGAAGTCAAAATCGCCATCGAGGATGAGCAGCCCCAGGCGCGTAAGATGATCGGCCATGAGTTGCTCTGGCTGAGCCCGATGCTGGTGGCGGGGGTGGGCATGTATTTCCTGCTGGCGTATGTGCCGGCGGTTCAGGGCGCCTGGAGCACGGTGATGAGCTGGTCGCCGGGCGGCGGATTTCAGCCTGTCGCGGGTTTGGCATATGGCGCGCTGGGTCTTTGCGTCGGGGCGGCGGCGGGCTGGGTCCTGCGGATTGTGTTTACCCTGGTCTTCGGGCGGGAGGCCCTGGGCATCGGTGATATCTATATTCTGGCGGCGGCGGGGGCCGCGGGGGGCTGGGACATAGCTCTATTAGGCTTGATTTTGGCGGTAGGTGTGGCCTTGGCTGGCTATGTAATCAGCTTATTGCTGAAGCGCACCTTAATAATCCCATTTGGGCCCTGGCTGGCAATAGGTTTCATCGTGGCGTTGTGGCTCAATAAGCCGGCCGCCGGACTCGTGCAAGAGTATTATCACGGTGTTATAGTTGCGATGGACGACCGGCCGGATATTTGTTTCATGGCTGGCGGTCTGATGCTGGTTGGATCGGGAGTGGCGGTAGTGTTGGCCCAGTTGGTACGCCGGCTGGTTGAGCCACCAACAAAATAGTCTGTGCGCCAGGTGGTATTTCCCGTATGCTGAGAGCGATACCTGAAGTATGGTCAAGGAGGGCCAGGTGAATAGCAATCCTATCGCGGTATTCGATTCCGGCCTGGGTGGTTTGTCAGTGGTTCGTCATCTCCGTCAGCGCCTGGCTGGCGAGGACATCGTGTATTTTGGTGACACGGCGCGGGTGCCATATGGCAGCAAATCTCGCCAGACCGTGGTCACATTCGCACTGGAGGCGGCCAACTTCCTCTTGCAATTCGAGCCCAAGCTGATCGTGGCGGCCTGCAACACCGCCAGTGCCCTGGCGTTGACTGAATTGCGGAGTGAATTGCCGGTGCCGGTGATTGATGTCGTTCAGCCGGGAGCTTGTGCCGCCAGCGCGCGCGCCGGGGGGCGGCCCATCGCGGTGATCGGGACCGAGGCGACCGTGGGCAGCGGCTCCTATCCCGCCGCCATTCGTTCAATCCGACCGGGGCAACCGGTTCTGCAGAAGGCCTGTCCCCTGTTCGTGCCGCTGGTTGAGGAAGGCCGGTCGTGCGACGATCCGCTGGTTAAGATGGCGGTTGAGGAGTACCTCATTCCGCTACGGCGCCAGGGTATTGGTGTAGTTATTCTGGGATGTACACATTACCCGCTGCTGCGGGCCGCGATTGCTGAATGCCTGGGACCGGAGATCGAAATTATCGACAGTGGGCAGGAAACATCGTTGGCTGTCCAGCAGCACCTACGAGAGTGCGGTTCCTTGTGCCCATCGGCGCGGCGCGGTAATATAAACTGTTACGTGAGCGATAACGATATCCGGTTTCGAGAGGTGGGCTCGCGGTTTCTGAACGAGGTCATCGAGAACGTTGAATTCGTGGAACCCGAACGATACATATCTATTAACACCGCTGCGCGCCATTTTAGTTGACCACTGGGTCGGATCCAGTCGCGGGTGCGACCGGCGGCTGAACATTGTAGCCATGATGTGCGTAATTACCGCTGGGCTGCTGACCGGGTGCAGTGACGCCAGAAAGAATGAGCTGGTAGTCAAGCTCTTCGAGCCCAAGCGTAGCCCCTCGCAAAACATGGTCGCGGCTTTTGCCGCTGAGGATCCGGACGTACGACGCGCTGCACTGGCGAAAGTCGCCCAGAGCAAAGACTACGACCGCGATTGGGCGATCAAGGGCTACGTCGCAATTGCGCTGCTGGATGATAATGAACAGGCGCGCTGTGTGGCCTTACGCGCCTTGGCACGGACGGGCGATGCGCGCGCGTCCGAAACGGCCTTGAAGCTGCTGGACTACCAGAACCATCCGCCCGCGGAAATACGGCCGCCCGGGGCGTTAACGCGGTGGGACGCGGCCGAGGCCCTGGCACGGCTATCGGCTGCCGAGCAGGTGCCCCCGGAACCGCGCCAGCAGGTACGCGAAATTCTGGGTGATCGTTTACGGGCCGATGTTAACCGACACGTACGGATAGCAGCCGCGCGCGGCTTGGGCTACTACCCGGAAGCGGAAACAGTGCCAGCCTTGATCGCGGGTCTGAACGACGAGGACTTCGCGGTCGCGCATCAATGTGAGGAATCGCTGGTGCGTCTGACCGGTTACACACATAACTGTAACGCGTTGGAATGGGAAAACTGGTTAACGGAACACGAATCCGACCTGTTTGCCCGGGCCGGGCAGATTCCGGAATCGCGCCGACTACCCTACCACAACCGCCTGGAGAAAGTTGGGTACGACTTCAAGCAGTTTGTGCGTTGGCTCGTGCCGGAGAGCAAGGATAAATAGAAGATCGTTATCGCGATCATACACCTACAACGCCGCCGGGTGTTCAGTTGGAAGCGTTGGTAGTCCGTCAGAGTTCTCCATTAAACATCTCTTTCGTCTCAGACTATCCCGAGCCACGGGTGGCGTCCGGTGAGGTTGGCATCCGCGTGCATCTGGCGGGGATCTGTGCCACGGACCTGGAGATTGTGCGGGGCTATATGAAGTTCTCCGGCGTGCCGGGGCATGAATTCGTGGGGACGGTGGTTTCCGGGGCGCGCGAGTTGGTGGGGCAGCGCGTGGTCGCGGAGATCAACTGCGTTTGCGGGCGATGTGATCTGTGTAGTCGGGGTTTATCGAATCACTGTCGCCGACGTACGGTACTGGGGATTTCCGGGCGCGATGGCGCCTTTGCCGAGCAAGTTGTGGTGCCGGAGCGTAACTGTCACGTGGTGCCCGAGCAGGTCAGTGATCAGGCGGCGATATTCGTCGAGCCCCTGGCGGCGGCGATCCAGGTGATGAAGTTGCAACCCATCGATCGCTGGACGCACGTGGCGGTCTTGGGTTCGGGCCGGCTGGGTCTGCTGGTGGCCCAGGTCCTGAAGCTACAGGGTTGCCGGCTGGAGGTCGTCGGACGCAACCCACGCTCGTTAGCCTTTTGCGAGAAGCGCGGTATCCAGCCTATCGAGCTGGCGCACCTGGTGCCGCGGGCCGAGCATGATGTCGTGGTGGATTGCACCGGTTCGGCGGAGGGCTTGCAACTGGCGATGAAGCTGTGTCGCCCGCGCGGGACGATCATACTGAAGAGCACCTACACACCACCGCCCACGCTCGACTTGACGCCCATCGTCATCAATGAACTCCAGGTAATTGGCAACCGCTGTGGTCCATTTCCAGAGGCCTTGCGCTTGTTGAGCGCTGACAAAGTTGAGGTGGAAGAACTGATTACGCGCACATTCCCTTTGCGGCGTGGCCCGGAAGCCCTGCGTGCCGCGGCCGATCCCGCCAATATCAAGGTAGCCTTGCGGCCGGGATCAGCCTGATGCGGTTCGATGATATCCAGGGACGCCGCTATGCCCGGTTTGAAACTCTGGCGGGCCAGTCGGGGCTGAGGCATGCTTTCTGTCTGCGACCACAGGATGTATCGCCACGCTACGATCAGCACCAAGCCGAGCGCGCGCGGCGACGCGGACAAATGGCGGCCGATCTGACACTGGATGTCGAGCGTTTGTGTTATTGCATCCAGGTGCATGAGGCGCGTATCGCGGTTCTCGAAGGCCCCGTGGTTGGCGGTCCCCTGGAGGGCTTTGATGCCGTGACCACCAATGCCGCCGGGGTACCCTTGATGACCTTCTCGGCGGATTGCCCGCTGGTGTTGTTGTATGATCCGCGGCACGCGGCGCTTGGATTGGCGCATGCCAGTTGGCACTGCACGGTGGCGGGTCTGGTCGGCACTTTGCTGAAGACCATGCAAAAACGGTGGGGCAGCCAGCCAGAGCACATCTGGGCCGGGATCGGCCCAGGCGCGGGTCCGTGCTGTTACGAAGTACAGCAGGACGTCTATGAGGCCGCCAGCGTATTACCGGATGCCGACAAGTTGTTTGAAAGACGCGCCGATCGGCTGTACTTTGATCTTTGGCAGGCCAACCGGGCGCAGTTGTGCGCCGCGGGAATACCTGAAGCACGCGTGGAGCTGGCCGGTGTCTGCACGTTATGCCGCAACGACCTGTTCTATTCGTTTCGCCGCGAGGGAGCCGGTTGTGGCCATTTCGGGTTGATGGCTGCGTTGATCTGAGCATCCCTGCTGGATTGAGTAGGGTAACGAAAACCGCTCGGTAACAATGAAAAAGCTACCGCATTTATTTGATGATCAAACGCCGCCGGCGCCGCTCGCCGCTCAGCAGCGGGGCTGGTTACGCGGCGTGTTGCTGGTAGTTTTGTTGGTCCTGGTGACGCGGATTGTGGTGTGGAGTGGAGCTTATCTGGGGGCGGCAGCGGTGTTTTGTGTGCGGCATCAATGGGAGCCGCCGGTGGCTCCGCACGCGGGTGCTTTGATACGCCGTCTGCGGGATTCGGGCGCTCTGGAGTCTCAGTCTCCCCGCGAGCTGCTGAAAACCTCGGATGAACCGGAAATACGATCGGCGCGCGAGCTGCTTTTCAATTTCGCGCCGCTGGTGCAGTTCGATGGCTTGAACTACCGCTCCATTATAACCGGGGGTTACCAGTATCAGCCGCCGCCGGCGGATGCCGCGCCTTATGAATGGCAACAAAACATCGCGTTTTTTCCGCTATATCCGCTGATTTGCCGCCCGCTGGCGAGTTTATTGACAGTGGAGGCGGCGCTGGTGGCGGTGGCGCAGGCGTGTACCTTCGCGGCGGCAATCGTGCTGTATCTGTGGATACGCCGACGAATCGATGAACACACAGCGTTTTTTACCGTGGCGGTAACGTTTTGTCTCCCGGCGGCGTGTTACTACAGCTTTGCGTACAGCGAGAGCCTGACGTTATTGCTGGTAGTGACGGCGTTGTGGTTGATGGATCGGCGCCGGTTTGGGTGGGCGGCGGTGGTTTGCGGCCTGGCGACGGCGACCCGGCCGACGGCCCTTGGTATCGTACCGGTATTCATGCTGGCGCTGTGGTTCAATGCCGGTGGTGACATAAAGCGGCAGTGCGGGCGGCTGGTGGCCATGACGCCGGTGGCGGCGGCGGGAATCCTGGGCTATGGGCTTTACCTGACGTATCGCTTCGGCTCGCCCTTGGTTTATTTGACCAACTTCAAGGCTGGGTGGGTGCCGGATGAGGCGCGGGCGAATTGGGTTGAGTATCTGACGCTGGTGCCGCTCTGGGCGCAGCTCAAGCATTTTGGCTGGGCCATAGTGGGTTTCCCGGTCGGGTTGATCGAGTTGACAAATCCCCTGACCTGGAATCTGCCGTTTTGTCTTTTCATCCTGTTTTTAAGCCTGGCCGGTTTGACACGCGTGCCGCGCGGTTTCCGGCCGCTGCTGTTGTTGGGGCCGTTTCTTTTTCTGCATGCTTACCTGGCGTCGGGTGGGGCGAGTCGCGGGATCGATCCGCTGGCCCGCTACCTGGCGGTTTCGGTACCGGCCCTGGTTGTACTGGCGGCGTGGTGTGTGCGGGAGTGGCGTCCGGGGGCGCGGGCGGCGCTGCTGGTGCTGATGATGCTGGTGCAGGCGGCCTGGGCCTTCCGTTTTGGCTTGCGGGAATGGTGTGGTTAGAACGAAGTCCGCGCGTTGACTTGCCGTGACGGTCGGATGGTGCTTCAATGCGAGGCACTTGAATGGAGAACAGCGCAATGGCCAGATTTGATCGGTTTTTAAGATGTTCGTTGCTGAGCGCGATGCTGGTGGCGCCACTCATTGGCTCGACAGGTTGCGCCAACTCACGCTTTGGGAGCGAGTTGGAAATGCGCCCCAAACCGTTCGTAGTCGATACCGTGGAAGGGACCAGCTTCAATCTGCCGGAGCTCAAACCCTTCTCGATTGCTTTGCCCAGTGCCAATAAGAAAGCGGGCCTGGAGGGGCAGGTGGACGCGGATGCGGTCGCGGCGGGGAATGGTACGGCCGAAGCCAGCGCCTCAGTCACTCACGGCGGCACTGCGACGGGAACTTTCCAGCTCGGGCATGGCTTCAAGAACGACACCGACCGTCTGACGGATTTTAATTTCACGATCCGTTTTCATTATGCTTTTGAGTTGAGCGCGTCGCCGGCCAGTGGCTATCCGGATGCCCAGGTGGGATTGAATCTGTATGCGCGCGGGCCGCACGGCTTGCTCCTGCGGGAGATGACGCTGGTGCAACATAGCACCGACCTGGGGGCCGCCGACCGTGAAGCCGACGAGACTCTGCACTTTACTCTGGCGCTTGGTCCGGGCGATACGGCGGAGGTTTTCCTAGCCGGACGCGTGCACTCCGAGATACGCGAGGGACGCTCCGCCGAGGGCATGTTAAAACTGAGTGACGTGCGGATGGAGGTCGTCACCAAGCCGGCCCCGGCGGTGCGAACAGCGGACCATGAGCAATAGCCAGCCAGAGCAGGCGGCGGCAGCGCGCGTCGCGGAACTGCGCGCCGAGATTCGCCGACACGATCACCTGTACTACACGCAGGCGCAACCGGTAATCAGTGACCAGCAGTATGACGCATTATTGCGCGAACTGCGCGCGTTGGAGGATGAACATCCGCAACTGATCACTCCGGATTCGCCCACCCGGCGTGTGGGCGAGCAGCCCTTGGAGGGCTTCGCGCATGTCGCGCACGCCGTGCCGATGCTTTCCGTCGACAATACCTACGACGAGGCCCAACTACGCGAATTTGACGAGCGTGTACGCAAGGGCCTCGACGGTGCCGCTTTCCACTACGTGGTTGATCCCAAGATCGACGGTGTGGCGGCTTCGCTGACGTACGCGGACGGCATACTGACGCAGGCAGCGACGCGCGGCGACGGAACTACCGGCGACGACGTGACCCAGAATATACGGACGATCCGTTCGGTACCGCTGCGCCTGACGGGTGACGACGTGCCCGCGCTGCTGGACGTGCGCGGCGAGGTGTACTGGCCGACGGCGGACTTCACACACTATAACGCCGAACGCGAAGCGGCGGGCGAGACAAAGCTGATGAATCCGCGCAACGCGACCTCCGGCACGCTCAAGCAACTCGATCCGCGCAAGGTTGCCGAGCGCGGGCTGCAATTCCTGGCGCATGGCTTCGGTCGTGTCGAACCCGCCCCGCCGGACTCGAGTTATAAATTGCTGGAGCGGCTGCGCGCCTGGGGCATCGCGGTCAGCCCGGTGACCACGCTGGTCCGGGATATTGATGAAGTCATTGAACTATGTTACCGCTGGGACCATGAGCGGCACGAGCTGCCCTACGAAACTGACGGCCTGGTAGTTAAAGTCGACTCGCTGGCCCAACGCGTCGCGCTCGGCGCGACCAGCCGGTACCCGCGTTGGTGCATTGCATACAAGTTCGCCGCCGAACAGGCCGAGAGCCGGCTGTTGCGCGTGGATTTTCAGGTGGGCAAGCTGGGGACGATTACGCCGCGAGCGGTGATGGAGCCGGTGCTCCTGGCGGGCACGACCGTCCAGCATGCGTCGCTGCATAATTTCGATCAGATCGAGCGGCTGGATCTGCGCGTGGGGGATACGGTCATCGTCGAGAAGGCCGGCGAAATCATCCCGCAGGTTGTCCAGGTCGTAATCGAGAAGCGCCCGGCTGATGCCCGCCGGATTACACGCCCCGCGCAGTGCCCTGCGTGTGCGGGCCCGGTGCGGCAGGACGAAGGCGGCGTATACGTGCGTTGCATCAATCCATCCTGCCCAGCCCAACGCGTCGAGCGGCTGAAGTTTTTCTGCGGCCGCGATCAGATGGACATCGAGGGGGCCGGCGCGGTGATTGTCGAAGCCCTGGTCGCGGCGGGACTGGTCACATGCTATGCCGATTTGTACCGCCTGCACGAGCATCGGGGGGAATTGGTTGAATTGCCCCTGGCCGCGGACACGCGTTCGGGAAAACGTCGCCGCCTGGGGGTGAAAGTAGCCGACAAGCTGCTGGCTGGTATTGAGAGCAGTAAAGCGCAGCCGCTGTCACGCGTGTTGACCGCGCTCAATATTCGCCACGTGGGCGCCAGCACGGCGGAACTGCTGGCCGAGCATTTTGGTGATATTGATCGGGTGCTGGCCGCCAGTGAAGCGGAACTCCAGGAAGTGGAGGGCGTGGGGCCGGAAGTGGCTTCGTCATTGCGGGACTGGCTGATGAGTGACACCGGTCAGCGGATTATCGCCGATCTGCAAGCGGCCAGTGTGAACATGACGCAGCCGCGGCGCGCGGGTGAGGAGTCGGCGCGGCCGCTGGCGGGCAAGACGCTGGTCGTCACCGGAACGCTGCAACGCCATGGGCGCAAGGAAATCGAAGAGCTGATCAAGCGGTTGGGCGGCAAGGCTACTGGCAGCGTCAGTAAGAAAACTGATTACCTGGTCGCGGGCGAAGCGGCGGGCAGCAAGCTGGAAAAAGCCCGTTCGCTGGGCGTGCCGGTGTTGACTGAAGAGCAGTTCGAGCAACTCATCAAGGGCTAGGACGCCGGCGGGCGCGGCCACGTTGGCGCTGCCTGATGCGGCCTTCAGGCCTCCTTGGGACATGTGAGACTCCAGCACGCATGAGCCAATATCGATCTGCTCGCGGACGCGCTGTCAAGCGAAATGCCCGTGCTGTGCGACACTCCGCGGTCAGCCTTTGATCACGCCTAGCGGGCGCAGGCGGGCGACCTTGCGGCTGATGCCGGCGTTGTGCACGACCTCGACGACCTGGCTGACGTCCTTGTAGGCCGCGGGTTGTTCCTCGGCCAGACCGGTACGACCCTGAGCCCGAGCTATCACGCCGATGTCGGCCAGTTCCTGCTGGATCGAGCGGCCCTTGGCGGCGCGGATCGCGGCGCTGCGGGACATCACGCGCCCGGCGCCGTGACAACAACTGCCGAACGTCTCCTCCATCGCCCGCGGCTGCCCGACCAGCACCCAGCTTGAACGGCCCATGTCGCCGGGAACCAGTACCGGCTGCCCCACATCTCGATACCCCGCCGGCACCTCTGGATGCCCGGCCGGAAACGCCCGCGTGGCGCCCTTGCGGTGCACGCATAGTTCGCGCTGGCGGCCATCGATCTCGTACGACTCGAGCTTGGCGATGTTGTGGGCCACATCGTAGATCTGGTGCATGCCGAGCTTCTCAGCCGGCCGCTCGAACGTCTGCATGAATGCCCGGCGCGTGAGGTGCAGCAAGACCTGGCGGTTGGCCCAGGCGTAATTCGCCGCCGCCCGCATGACGCCCAGGTAGCGCTGTCCCTCGTCCGAATTCACCGGGGCGCAGGCCAGTTGCCGGTCCGGCAACTCAATGCCATAGTTCCGTGGCACGTTGCGCAGGGCCTTGAGCGAATCCTCGCACACCTGGTAGCCGTAGCCGCGCGAACCGGAGTGGATCATCACGGCGATGTTGCCGACCGCCAGCCCCATGGCCGCGGCGGCGCGCTGGTCGGCGATCTCCTCGACCACCTGCACTTCGATAAAGTGGTTGCCACTGCCCAGTGTGCCGACCTGATCGAGCCCCCGGCCGCAGGCGCGTTCGGAGACCAGGTCCGGCCGGGCATCGGGCAGACAGCCACGTGCTTCCGTGTGCTCCACATCTTCGTCCCAACCGAGGCCGCGCTCGACGACGTAGCGCGCGCCGGCGACGACTAATTCGTTCAGCTCGCGCTGGTCGAACTTCACCTTGCCAGTTCCGCCCACGCCGCAGGGCACGGTGTGGAACAGGTTTTCGACCAGTTTGCGCATACGCGGGCGGGCATCTTTCGCTGGTATGTCGGTGCGCACCAGGCGCACGCCGCAGTTGATGTCGTAACCGACGCCGCCGGGGCTGATCACGCCGCCGGCTTCCGGATCGGTGGCCGCGACGCCGCCGATGCAGAAACCATAGCCCCAGTGGATGTCGGGCATGGCTAGTGATGAGCCGACAATGCCGGGCAGCGTGGCGACGTTAGCGACCTGCTCGGGTGATTTATCCTGGCGGATCAGTTCCATCAGGCGGTCGTCGGCGTAGATGATGCCGTCGGTGCGCATGCCGGGCTTGTAAGACTGGGGAATGCGCCAGCGGCACTCGTCGATGCGTTCAAGCGGTCCGGAGTAAGCATCCTTAAGCATGGCTCTAGATATCCACGATGTACGTTGCTTCGTAGCCGCCCGCCACCGGGCGGACGTTCAGTTCATGATATGTTACCGCCTTGACCTCGCGTTCAAGCGCGCTGCGGGCGACATCGACGGCGGCCGTGCCAGCGACGACAGCCAGCCGGGTTTCGCTGAACTCCTCCACGTCGAGCGCGGTCACCATTAGTCGCCGGGTGTCGAACAGGCTCAGTACCTCGGCCAGGTAGTCCCGCAGCAGCAGGGCCGCATCGTCGCTGGCCAGTTCGATGTGCACCGTCTCGACACGATCGCCGGCGATAAGTTCGCCGATGACCGTGTAGAGTCCGCGGGTCGCCGGTTCGAGCAGGCCCGCCAGCGTCGCCGCGCGCACGCATACGCCGACATCGGCGGTGTGATCGAAGAGTTCGTAGCCAGGTTCGCGCAACCTACCGTTCCCGTCGATTCTCGGAGATCGACAAACCACTCGCCGATCCGGCCGAGATTATACGCTTTGCCCCCCAGCAGTGCGATTGCCGTGTGCCACTGCCGTGTCGGCAGTGTTGTTTCACCGCCAAGTCGCCAAGAGCGCCAAGGCTGCCAAGGTTACCTGCTGGATTCGGAGAGTACGACCTGCCGCACCAATATCGCCCCCCAATCCGAGCCCCGAGCGCCAGCGAGCGGGTTGTGTGAGGATCTCAGTTGCCGAAAGATCAAGCGATCGCAGATTGCGGCCGCGCGTACCAATTCAACATAACTTGGCTTCCTTGGCGCTCCTGGCGGTTCTCTCCCAATCCACCTGCACCTCGCAAACGTGTTTCACGTGAAACACATTTGTCAGGGGACACTTAATACCAACGAAATCCCAAGCCTCCGCCGAGGGTCGGCGCTGACAAAATGTACCAGATCAACGCATTGAGTTTGTTTTGCAACAATCGAGCACAAAATAGTTTCCTGCGTCACTACGCCACCTGCTGTCTCGGCATTTGTAGGGTGCGGCTCGCCGCACTTGTGCTACCCATAAGTGCTACCCACAAGTAGCGGCCGAACCAAAGCCCCGAACGCCAGCGAGCGGGTAGGACAAACCTCTGGTTTGTCAGCTGATCGCCGTGCAGCCGGAGACGTCGCAGACGGCGAATGACAAGCAGGTCGCGTTCACCTATGATTACATGAGTCGGCGGGTCAGGAAGGCGATCTATGACTGGGATCCGGTCGGCGAAGTCGTGTGGGAATTAAGTATGGTGTCCCCGGAATTATTCCGGTGGTGTCCCCGGAATTATTCCGGAATTATTGTCGGAATTATTGTGGTTCTTCCATGGCCGAAGCCCGCCACCTTCGCCGTCGTGCACATGTTGGATTCGTGGAACACGAGATGCCGATTGGGATTTTTTGCCTCATTTCCAGCAGGCCATGTGGGGAAGGAACGTGGCAGTCTCATTACTTCTCGTTTTGCTGTTCTTCGTCGTTCCAGCTGTGATCATGTGGTGGTGGCGCATGAAGCCCATTCCGGAAGGACATTGCCGGAAGTGCCGGTACAACCTCACGGGGAATACGAGCGGTGTGTGTCCGGAGTGTGGCGAGCCCATCGACACGCGGCCAGACGAGCTGACGTAAGCGTCCGATAAATTCTGGGGATAGAAATTCTGGGGAAATTCTGGGGACATGGAAATTCTGGGGACACCTTACTTAATTCAAAGGTGCTTCCAGCAACACGTACCCAAACGTGATCCGCTGACCGCCGTCGAGCACGTCTGAATTGCATCCGATCCGGACGTGACGATCTCGAAATACGCCTACGTCAACGACGACCTCGCTAGCCGGGAGTCGGTGGTTAACAGCGGGACGGTGTTTGGTGGAACAGGCAAAGAGCACCTGAGCATCTGGACGTACAACGACCGTAACGAGCTGACCGGCTCGGCCCGCTACGCCGATGATGATCCGGAAAGCCCCGAGAATCCGGTCAACGCCGAGCAGTTCAGCCAGGCTATTATCCGTTAACTGCATTCAGAGTGGTGTAACAGACGTGGTTTCCCCTTTCCCTACTCAACCAGAGAGCGGATTCAGCTTGTTATGTAAAACTTTCAGCGCCTCACAAGTAAGCCTTTTTGGTATTCTGGGGACACCTTACTTTGGTATTCTGGGGACACCTTACTTAATTCAAAGGTGCTCCCAACAACACGTACCCAAACGTGATCTGCTGACCGACATCGAGCACGTTTGGGTACCGTCCGATCCCAACGTGACGATCTCGAAGTACGCCCACGTCAACGGCACTCTCACCGGACCCTTACGTCTCACCCGCCGGGAATCGGTAGTCAACAGCGGGGCGGCGTTCGGCGGGACGGGCAACGAGCACCTGAGCATCTGGTCGTACAACGATCGCAATGAACTGACCGGCTCGGCCCGTTACGCCGATGATGACCCGGTAACGCCCGAGAATCCGGTCGATGATGAGCAGTTCAGCTACACCTACGACCACATCGGCAACCGGACCGAGTCCGAGGTCGGCGTGCAGAGCACCACCACTACGGACTACGAAGCCAATTCGCTGAACCAGTACACGGACGTGCATACCGACAGCGCTACGCCGGTGGGCTTGCTGCCGACGTATGATGAAGATGGCAATATGACGATCGTCAACGTCGCCGGTGATATGAACTGCGATGGGCTGGTGAATTCCTATGACACGGATTGCTTCATCGAGGCGATTGGTAACTGCTCGTCGGGGAGCGGAAATCCGGTCGATGATGAGCAGTTCGGCCAGGCTGTTATCTGTTAACTGCATTCAGTGTGGTGTAACAGACGTGGTTTACTCTTTCCCGTACTCAACCAGTGAGCGGATTCGATTTGTTCTCCAAGGCTTTCTTCGCCTTACAAATAAGCCTCTTTGAGCCTGGTGGGATCCGAGAGTTCCTCCGACGCACCCCAGTAGGACACCTGGCCATTGCGAAGGACACATACGCGCTTGGCGATCTTGAGAACCTCGCGGACCTTCTGCTCGACTACCAGGATGGACACGCCGTTGTCCCGTGCGATGGTGTGTATCCGTTCCAGGGCTTCTATTACGAGTGGTGGAGCCAGACCCAGCGACGGTTCGTCGAGGAGCAAGAGTCGGGGTGAGAGAACATAGGCACTAGCCAAAGCCAGCATTTGTTTTTCGCCACCCGAGAGTGTTCCGGCGCGTTGTCGTAGACGTTCCTTAAGCGGGGGGAATTGCGACAAGGCACGATCAACACCAGCCTTGCGGGCAGCCTTCCCGGGGATTGTGGTGGTCGCCAATTACAGCCCCCCCTCCCAATCTTAACTCCCCACTCTTAACTCAACTCGCCATTCGCCACTCACCACCGACAGTACGCAGGATGGACTGTCAGGCGCGTTCGTAGCGGTCAGGTCCGGAAATCTGCTGGTCCGGCCAGTAGATGGGCTGTTTCAGGGGCCATAGATAACTGAAGTGTGCGTTCTCGGGGTGTATTGGCGGATTTGTACAGCAGATGCTCAGTAATAGACACAACTGGAGCCGGACACTGAGCATAGTCAAGCTGGAAATGTTTCGTTCGCATATGTTGTCCTGTTATAATCTGGTGTGGCTCATGCGCGCTGCTGTACCGTTTCCGGGGTACGTGATAGCTGTATGAGGTAATCCACACATTAAAAGATCGTCTGGGAGTGAACCATGCGCTTTGTCGTTTCATTACTGGTTCTGATTGCAGTGCCGCTGAGTATGGCGGCGTCGGCGGACAACAATATCGAGTGGGCGGGTGTTTCCCACGTTTCATGGCAGGATCGCCGACCGTTGTGTCCGCTTGACGGCGAGTCGTTCGAGGTTCGCTTTCAGGTCTACCGGTTCGACATCACCGCCGCGCGGGTGCGCGTGGATGATGGCGCTACTAACTGGATAGACGCTGGCTACGTCGAGGACCGCGGCCCGTATGCCATCTGGGCGGCGCAGGTGCCGGCGACGACGGCGGATTACCTATACTACTACATCGAGTTCACCGACGGCTCGGACACCGACTACCTCGGCCCGGACGGCATGTCCGACACCGCACCGGCCGCCGGCTGGGAACTGGATTTCGTGGCGCACAACCACGCGCCGCTCGGCTCGACCGGAACCTCGGATGGCGGCGCGGCCTTCAAGGTCTGGGCCCCGACGATCACGTCCGCGCAGGTTAAGGGTGGCTGGAATGGCTGGGGCACGGGTACGCCGATGGTCAAGCTCGGGGACTACTTCGTCGCCCACGTGCCCACTGCCCAGCCGGGAACGCGGGACGATCCGGTCGCGAACTACAAGTACGTGTTCAACGGGTCCATGTGGCGCTCCGACCCGCGCGCCCGGGCCCTCCATCCGGGCGACAATTACAACGCCGTGAACACGGACCGCTTCAACCACGAATGGCAGAGCACGAGTTATCAAACGCCGGCGTTTGAAGACCTGATCATCTATCAGTTGCACGTCGGCACGTTCGCCGGGCGCAACGATCCATACGGCTCAACCTGGAATCCATCGCGCTACTGGGATCTCATGGAACGCGTCGATCACCTGGCGGAACTGGGCGTGACGGCGGTAATGCTGTGCCCGATTACCGAATTCGCCTGGGACTGGTCGGGGGGCTACAACCCGGCGTCGCAGTTCGCGGTCGAGTCGGCCTATGGTCACCCGTATGAGGTCAAGATGATGGTCGACGCACTGCACGCCGCGGGCATCGCGGTGCTGTTCGACGTGGTCTGGAATCACCACGGGCCCGGCGACGACATTACCTGGGATTACGTCGGCTCACAGTGCTACTACGACAGCACGCCGCCGCAGACGCCGTGGGGCCCGCAGATGGACTTCGACCGGCTCGAGGTGCGCGAGTACTACCTGCACAGCATGCTTCTCTGGCTGGAGGAGTACCGCGTCGACGGTTTCCGCTTTGACGGCACGGACTTCATGAACACCTACCAGGGCAGCGGCTGGGGTTTGATGCAGGATGCCAACGACTGGGTCGACAACCGCTGGGTTGACAAGGTCATGATCGCCGAGCAACTGCCCAGCGACTCGTGGATTACGCGAGCGACCAGCCTGGGCGGGGCCGGCTTCGATGCCCAGTATCACATGCAGTTCCGCGATGCGCTGCGCGGGGCGATCTTCGCTGCGGCCGGCGGTAACCCGAGCATGTGGAACGTGCGCAACGCAATCTACAGCACGGACGTGGGGCTGAGCGGGGCGCAGCGGCTGAACTACATCGAGCTGCACGACGAGGCCTGGCCGGAGAGTGGGGGCCAGCGCATGGTCAAGACCATCGACCCAAGCTGGCCGCACGATAGCGTCTACGCCAAGGGCCGCACCAAGCTCGGTCAGGGGCTGGTGTTGCTCTCACCCGGCATCCCCGCGATTCTGATGGGTACTGAGTGGTTGGAGGACACGGACTTCGGCGCGGGCGACTGGGACAACGATCCCGAGAACCGCATCAATTGGGCCATGAAGGACGCGTATCCGGGGATCTTCAGGTACTACCAGGATGTCATCGGCGTTCGCAAGAGCAATGGGGCCTTACGGGCCGATGCTGGTTATGAGGTCTTCCATCTGAACGATTCTGATAATGTGATCGCCTTCCGGCGCTGGGACAGCAGCGGCAATGTGGTTGTCGTCGTGGCCAACTTCAACAACAGCACGTTCTACAACTATCAGATCGGCGTGCCCAACGAAGGCACTTGGTATGAACTGGTCAACAGCCAGGCTCCCGGCTACGAGGGCGGCGGGGGCGTCAATGGCGGAGGTGTCCAGACCAGTTGGGATGACTACGACGGGTTCGCGCAGTCGGTTTATATAACGCTGCCAGGCATGGGTTTCGTGGTGCTGCGTTACAACGATCCGCCCAACGACTTCCTCGACGCCGACGGCGACTACTTCAACGACGTGTGCGACAACTGCCCGAATACCTACAACCCCGACCAGGCCGACTACAACGGCGACGGGATCGGCGACGCCTGCGACTGCAATGACAACGGTGTGCGCGACGATGAGGATATCGCCGCCGGCACCAGTACGGATTACAACGGCAACGGCATACCGGACGAATGTGACGGCCTGGGTGACATGAACTGTGATGGTACGGTCAACTCTTATGACATCGATGGTTTCATCTGTGCCTTGTCACCTTCCTGCGACTATGAAGGGCAATACCCCGAATGTGACCGCAACCGGGCTGACTGCAACGGCGACGGCACACCCAACGCGTACGACATTGACCTGTTCATCGCCTTGGTCGGCGGCTAGCTTGTCCGAGGTGAATGGATTTCTTTGGGCGTTGCCCATAATTATGACCCATGGTGTCGTGATTTTTTCGCGCATTCGTGGTACCATAAGAAACACCGGCTTGATCTAACACATGTCAGGAGCCGGAGCAATGTGGATCAGAGAATACCCAACATAGTGGTGCGGCGATGTTTCAGCAAAACGAAGTCGTAACGCTCATTCTTGGTATCGGCGTACTGGTCTTTTTTATCGGCCGTTCTGATCTCAGTCACATTCCGGCCTGGAAGACTTTTTTGGCCAGTTATGCGCTGTTGCTCCTCGGGTGGCATTTCACGGTTCTGGAAGACGTCTGTCTGCCGGAAATAACTAACCTGCTGGAACATATCTGTTACGCAACCAGTTCAATTGTTTTTGCGATCTGGTGCTGGCGGGTTGTCAGGGGGCGGCGGGAGGCGCGGGAATGATCATCTTGCTGCTGGATATCGTCGCTCTGCTGGCAACGCTGGCGGCGGGAATATTGCTGGTGCGCGCCTGGCGGTATTCAAGGCATGAGATCCTGGGTCGTGATGTTTGGATCCTGTTGGTGGGCCTGACAGGCCTCATTATATTCCGCAATACCAGCAACATGTTGGAATGGTCGGGAATCACGGGATCGCTCGATTTCCAGGAAGATTATGTCGAACTGATGCTGCCGGTCGCATTCTTCCTGGTCTTGTGGACGTTTCGGCAGCACGAGTCCCGGCGTGAATTGCGCGAGAGCGAGGAGAAGTACCGTAGCACGGTTAACTCGATGCTCGTCGGGATCTTCATCATCCAGGACCTGAAGTTCAAGTATGTAAATCCGGCGATGGCGCGGATGCTGGGGTATACGCGCGAGGAGATCGAGGACAAGCTCTCTCCCATGGATGCCGTGATACCCGCGCAGCGCGAGTTGATCCGGCGGAATGCAATTCGACGAGCATCTGGTGAACCGGGCTATTTGTATGAAATCAAGTGTCTCAGAAAAGATGGTTCGGTCTTTGACGCGGTTGTCCATGGGGAAGGTTTTACCTACCAGGGCCGGCCGGCCTCCGTGGGATCGTTCCTGGACATCACCGACCGCAAACGGGCCGAGGAACGCTTCCGCCTGATCGCACAGGTCTCTTCGGATCTGATTTACGAGTGGGATAGTACCAATGACACCCTTGAATGGTTCGGCGATATTGATGGCTTGCTGGGTTATCAGCCTGGTGAGGTTGTTCGGACAATTGAAGGCTGGGTGAAATTGATTCACCCGGATGACCAGGCGCGGATCGCAAATGAAGTGGAACGTCATCGGACCACAACAGAGCCCATTCAATGCGAATACCACGTGAAAGCGCGGGATGGGAGTTGGCGGTACTGGTCGGATGTCGGTGTACCAGTGCTGGATGAGGACGGGAAGCCGGCCAGATGGATTGGGGGCTGCCTGGATATAACCGACCGCAAACTGGCGGAACAAGAGCGAGAAAGCCTCGAGAATCAGTTGCGTCAGGCGCAGAAGATGGAAGCGATCGGTCAGTTGGCCGGCGGTGTGGCGCACGACTTCAACAACATCCTCACGGCCATTCTGGGTAACGCGGAACTGTCGCTCGATGCGCTGAGACGCAAGCTGAGTGCCGACGATCCCGCCTTGCAGGGCCTTGGACAGATTCAACAGAGTGCCGAGCGCGCCGCGGCCCTGACACGTCAATTACTGGTCTTCAGTCGCCGGGATATCACCCAACCCGAAGAGCTCGATCTCGATCAGACGCTGAGCGAGATGGAGAAGATGCTGCAGCGCCTGATTACCGAGGACATTGCGCTGGAGATTGTATGTGGTGCCCGGCACCAATATGTTCGCGCCGACGCCGGCCAGATCGAACAAATCATCATGAACCTGGTGGTTAACGCGCGCGATGCGATGCCGGATGGCGGCCAACTAACACTCGAGACCGCCACCGTCATGCTCGACGAGGTGTATGTCGCCACACATGCCGAAGCACGCCAGGGCATACATGTCGTGCTGGCTGTCAGTGATACCGGGTGCGGCATGGAGTGCCAGGTTCGCGAACGTGCCTTTGAGCCCTTCTTTACCACCAAGCCGGCGGGCCAGGGTACGGGATTGGGGTTGGCAACGGTGTATGCCATAGTTAAGCGTGCTGGCGGGCATGTTCTGGTTTACAGCGAACCGGGGCAGGGTACGACCTTTAAGGTCTATTTGCCGGTGATCGAGGCTCCCACCGAGGTCCGCCACGAAGCCGGCGGATCCGATCCGCTGCCGAGCGGAGATGAAACCATTCTGGTTTGTGAAGATGATGAAACCGTTCGTCACCTGACGGTTCACCTGCTTGAGGACGCTGGGTATACCGTACTCGGTGCCGATAGTGCTACTGATGCTCTCAAGCAGGCCGCGGTCTACCAGGATCCGGTTCATTTGCTGATCAGTGACGTCATTATGCCGGATATCAACGGCAGGAAACTCGCCGATTCGCTGACCGCGCAGCGGCCCAAACTGAAGACGATTTTCATTTCTGGATATACGTCTAATGTGATCGCACACCATGGTGTGCTTGATGAGGGAGTTGAGTTTTTGGAAAAGCCCTTCAGTCGTCGGGTGCTACTACAGCGCGTGCGCGAGGCACTTGATAAGCCCAGCCAGGAAATCGTGCCCGCGCCGGATGCGTGATCGCGGCAGTAACCTCAGAGGTGGTTATATCCTGGTTGACAGAAGCAGCCTTGGTGATCCGATGGTATGGTGAATTGTGTCGACGGAGGCGGGGTGGTTCAGGGTGGGAGAGCTTTTATTAATGGGTATAATCGCGCCACGGGCCGCGTCAGGTTGACGCGGCCCGTGGTCGGTTTACTGTTTGAGCCAGCGAATGGCGCTAGTTCACCAGCAACGTGTTGAAGGTGGGATCCACCGGATACTCGTACCGCACGCCGCTGGTCCAGAGGTCCTGGTACAGATTGGTGATCGGCGTGTTGAACCACGTGTTGAAATTCGCGGTGCAGGTGGACAGGGCCTGATCCACGCCCACGTCGATGGCATAGTTGCCAACGTCAGTCATGAAGTTGA
>JBDRDH010000147.1:0-2867 GCA_043820985.1 Planctomycetota bacterium | reverse complement strand
CGACATCGGCCGGCCGTCGATTCCTCCTGAGCAGCTGCTCCGCGCGTTGCTGTTGCAGTCGCTCTACACGGTCCGTAGTGAGCGCCTGTTGATGGAGGAGATCGACTACAGCGTGCTGTTCCGCTGGTTTGTCGGCCTCGGCATGGACGATCCGATCTGGTCGCCGACCACCTTCAGCAAGAACCGCGACCGCCTGCTGGCGAGCGACATCGCGAGTGCGTTCTTTGACGCGGTCCTCGGGCAAGCGCGCACGGCGGGCCTGCTCTCGGACGAACACTTTACGGTCGATGGGACGTTGTTGGAAGCCTGGGCCAGTCTCAAGAGCTTCCGTCGCAAGGATGAGGGGCCGACGTCCCCACCCGACGATTCGGGCAACCCGACGGTGGACTTCCACGGGGAAGCGCGGCGGAATGACACCCATCAATCCACCACCGATCCGGACGCCCGACTTGCCCGGAAGGGCCCGGGCAAAGAGGCCAAGCTTTCCTACGCCGGGCATGTGCTGCTCGACAATCGGCATGGGTTGGTGGCCAACGTCTGTGCCACCGCGGCCACGGGCACCGCCGAACGTGAGGCGGCGTTGCTGCTGCTCAGCGCCCTGCGGCACGGCGGCACCGTCGGTGGGGACAAGGGCTTCGACGTGCCCAGCTTTGTCGCGGGCGTGCGCGCCCTCACGATGACGCCGCACGTCGCCCAGAAGGTGAAAGGCAGTGGCATTGACGGCCGTACCACGCGCCACGCGGGTTATGCCATCAGCCAACAGAAACGGAAACTGATCGAGCAAGTCTTCGGGTGGATGAAGACCGTCGGCGGGTTGCGGAAGCTGCGCCATCGCGGCGGCGCACTCGTCGATTGGATCGTGACCTTCACCGCGGCGGCGTACAACCTGATCCGCTTGCGCACGCTCCTGGCGAGGGCGACGTGACGTGGACAGGCGATCGACGCGGCCGTGAGCTGGGACACACGCCGGAGCGGTGCGCTCACCCACGGTCATCAGCGAATGTGGAGATCGCAATGCTGTCACGAGTCACTTTTTCAGCACCCTGCTAGATGAATACAATGTCCATGCGCATGAACTTGCAGTTCGGCGATTCTGGATTGCCGCTTGAGTCTTTCCAGGAAGACTTCTCCGAAATCAACGAGATACACAACGGCTCCACTGTGAACCAGACACCAAACCCATGCTGGCTCCCGTGCCCGGGGTGTCAAGCTCGGCCGCCGGAGAAGAGTGAGTGTGCGGCGCACAGGCCAGGATGCGGAGCGAGGTGGGCCGCAGGGCCACCTCTTGCGGCGGGTGTGAAGTCCAGGAGACGGTGCGGGAGCTGCGGGCAGACTCCCGGACTCCGGTCGTTTCCTCGTATACTGCCGCTGTTCCCCTTCCCGAACCTTGAGGAGGCCCAATGTCGAGTGCTATCCGGAGAAGCTGTCTCGTGCTGCTGGTCGTGACGGCTGTTGTCGGCACCTTCGCCTCGCCGATTGCGTCCATGTCCGCAGTGGCGCCATCGTCTGGCACCGCGGCGGTGTCCGCGTTGGTGCCGGCGCCCGGCGGCGAGTACGTCGCCGCAGGGACGCCCGGTCAGATGCCAGCCGTCCTGACACTGCGCGAGCAGAACGCGTTTTACAACAACTCGCTGAAGATCCGCCTCGAGCGGATCGTGCCAGAACTGATGCGCGAACAGGGCATCGACATGTGGCTGGTCATCTGCCGCGAGAACAACGAGGACCCGGTCTACTTCTCGCTGGTGCCTTTCACGTCGCTCTACGCGAGCCGGCTGCAGATCCTGGTCTTCTTTGACCGTGGCGGCACCCAGGGCGTCGAGCGTTTCTCCGCGAACTTCAGACAGATGGGGACGTGGTACACGACCGTGTGGGATCCGTCGAAGACCGATCAGTGGACGGGCCTGGCCCAGGCGATCAAGGCGCGCAATCCCAAGGTCATCGGGATCAACGAGTCGGAGATCGACAACTACGGCGACGGGTTGACGGCGTCGCTGAAGGCGAGCCTGGTGACGGCCGTCGGGCCCGAGTACGCGAAACAGCTGAAGTCGGCCGAACGGCTGGCCGTTCGCCTGCTGGAGCGCCGAACCCCCGAGGAACTGGAGATCTATCCGCAGATCGTGGCAACGGCTCACGCCATCATCGCGGAAGGGTTCTCGAACCAGGTGATCACGCCAGGTGCCACGACGACCGAGGACGTGGTGTGGTGGATGCGCGAGCGGTCGCGGCAGCTCGGACTCACGAACTGGTTTCAGCCGTCGGTGTCGATCCAGCGGCCAAAGGACAGCCCGCACAAGGACAGCACCGTCATTCATCGCGGCGATCTGCTGCACTGCGACTTCGGCATCGTTCACGTGAAGCTGTGTACCGACACGCAACAGCAGGCCTACGTGCTGAAGGACGAAGAGACCGACGCGCCGAAGGGATTGAAGGACGCCCTCGCTTTGGGCAACCGACTGCAGGACATCCACATGGAGGAACTGAGGGTCGGGCGGACCGGAAACCAGGTGCTCGCCGCGGCGCTGAAGCGTGCGAAGGCTGAAGGGCTCAGGCCGAGCATCTACGCCCATCCGCTGGGCGTGCACGGGCATGCGGCGGGTGCGCCGGTGGGCTTGACGGACAAGCAGGACGGCGTGCCCGGGAGGGGCGAGTACCCGCTCTTCGGCGACACGGTTCATTCCATTGAGCTGAACAACCGGGCCACCGTGCCGGAGTGGGGCAACCAGGAGGTGCGCATTGCGCTCGAACAGGACGCCGTACTGACGCCGACGGGCGCGCGCTTCCTGGCCAGGCGGCAGACGACGCTGCACCTGATCAAGTAGGGGTGGTGCGCATCGCGTGGTGTTGGCCGTGGCCGCGGCGCGTTCGGT
>JBDRDH010000146.1:0-3089 GCA_043820985.1 Planctomycetota bacterium | reverse complement strand
CGCGCGTAGCATCAACCTCAATTTCACACCAGAGATGCCATCCGGCTTCAAGGACAAACGTTCCTACACGGATCTGGCAGGTGAAGCCGCCTTCGTTGTCTAGACACGGATTCAGTGTGGCTTGCACAGAACAACCACGCTGCTCAAGATCAATTTGCCGAAAGGCGATGTTGCAAAAGACAAGCGGGCGCGGTTCCATCAGATTGCGGAAGCGACCCCAGCGGCGCTCTAGCGTAAGCTTCCCCGTCAAGTAGACACTGCCAAAGTAGACTCTCTGGCTGATGAAGGCCTCGGCAGAAACGTGAGCGGCGGCACCCGGCCGAGGCTGTCGTGGGGCCGCTCGCCGTTGTAGATCCGCAGCCACGTATCCGTCATGGCCCGCAGCGCGCCGAGCGATTCGAAGAGATGGGCATTGAGGACTTCCGTGCGATAGCTCCGGTTGAAACGCTCGATGTAGGCGTCTTGATCCGGCTTGCCTGGCTGAATGTCGTGAATCGCCACGCGATGGGCCGTGCACCAGTCGACGAAGCTCTGGGCCGTGAATTCCGGGCCGTAGTACCTTCGGAATAGGAGGTCAAGGCAGGACAAGTACTTCTCTAGAATGGGTTTACCACAACTCAGGCTAGAGGAGACTGCCAGCCATGACCTCACTTCCTTCTACCACGTCACCGGTCGTACGGATAGCGATCGATATTGCGAAGCTGAGCCACCAGGTGTTGCTGGAGCTGCCGAGCGGCAAGCGACGCGTCATGCGCGTGGCGAATACGAAGACGGAGATCGATCATTTTGTCGCGGGGCTCCGTGCCCTCGAGCACCCGTGCGAGATCGCCTTCGAACCCACAGGTGACTACCATCGACCACTGGCGTACATCCTTGGGCAGGCCGGGTTTCGTCTGTGCTTGGTCTCATCGATTGCTGTCGCCCGTACGCGGGAGGCCCTGTACAACTCCTGGGACAAGAACGACCCGAAGGACGCGCAGGTCATTCTGCACCTGCTGAAGAACGGGACGACGCAGCGGTATCTGGATCCGCTCGTGACCGGGCATCAGGACCTGCAGGAAATGGCCAACACGTATCAGCAGGTCTCCCTGCGCAAGGTTCGGCTGCAGCACAGTCTGGTGACGCACCATTTGCCGCTGTA
Source organism: Planctomycetota bacterium (assembly GCA_043820985.1). Taxonomy (GTDB): domain Bacteria; phylum Planctomycetota; class Phycisphaerae; order UBA1845; family Fen-1342; genus JAAYXS01. Next base: position 1,948 of record JBDRDH010000146.1, on the reverse strand, counting down.
CTTTCCGGAGGCCGAGCGTTATCTGCACAGCTCGCGGGCCGAGTGGTGCACGGAGTTACTGCTGTTCACGCCGTGTCCAGCCGCCGTCCGACGGTACAGCAAAGCCGCATTTGTCGCCGCGGCGCGCGAGGAGATCCGCGGGCGGAAGGTCGACAAGGCGCGGTGGCTCGCCGACTTCTACGACACCGCGTGCAGTAGCGTGGGTCTACCGGTGTCGGAGGCATCGGAGACGATCCGGATGTTTCGCGTAGTCCTTGAGGAGTATCGGGCCCTCTGTCTGCTGCGCAAGCGCCTGGAGGCCGAGGTCGGGATCCGCCTGGCGAACCAGCCAGACTTCGTGCGGTTGCAGACCCTGCCCGGTATTGGGCCGATCTTGGCGATGATCATCTTGGCCGAGGCGCGGGACCTGCGGCGATTCGGTTGCGCGCGACAATTTCTCAAGTACTGCGGCTTTGATCTCTGCACCGAGCAGTCGGGCCAATCCCGCGGCACCACGCATCTCTCGAAGCGCGGCAATGCCCGGCTGCGGTACGCCTTCTGGATGGCGGGCACCGTGGCCATCCGGATGCAACAAAACAGCTTTCGCCGGAAGTTTGAGGACTACATCCGCCCTGATCCGCAGAACGCGGACCGGCGACGGAAGGGGTACACAGCCGTGGCCGCCAAGATGGCCCGCGTCGCGTACGCCGTGGTCACCACCGGCAATGACTATCGCCGCTTCCCGGAAGCGACGAGACCAGGCGGGAAGATCCCTTCGCCAGGGGCCGTCGAGGCGCATGCGACCTCGTAGATAATGCTCGGACTTTCCACCTGGAGTGCAACGCTTTGTTAAGCCGCGTGAGGGCAGGCCGCTCGTCGCCGGACCCTGTGTGACTATGGTCAGCGTGTAATTCCGCGACGGTGGAAACCGCTTGGCGACGCACATCGGAATCGACTGACGTCATCGTCAGATCAGAGAAGCTCTGTCTCCTTGACTTCTGAGGTAGCCCGTTGTCCGTCAACACGCGGGCCAGCCGCCAACCGGCCTGCCGATACGCCGGCCGCACCACCTCGCGCAGGAAGCGCAGCCCGGCGGCGGCCGTCACCTCCCCGGCGACGATCCGCGCCCAACCGAACGACGAGGCCACGTCGCAGCCGGTCAGCTGCCAGACCCTGCCGACGCCTTTCAGCTTGCCCACGTAGAACGTATCGAGCGACAGCAAGTCGCCCGGCTGCGCGGCTTCGACATGCCGGACGGGGCGTCGCAGCACGCGGCTGGTGCGCTCGGTCAACAACCCGGTGGTCGTGGCGCTGTGCTGCTCCAACACGGCCAACCGGGCCCGCCGTGTGCCCAAGCCGGACCGGCGCAGCAGGCGCCAGATCGTCACCGGGGCGACCATCACCCCCTCTCGGGCGAGCTGGTCGCTGACCCACTGCGGCCCGCACGTCGGCCACGCCAGCGCCACGGCGATCACCCGGCGCTCGGTCTGGACCACCAGGGCCGACGGCCGACCCCGACGTGGCGCCGTTTCGGATGCACGCCATCGGGGCCGTACTGCTCCAGCCGCTGCCGTAGCCGGGAGAACACCGTGCGGGACATCCCATGGCGCCGACACGCGGCACTGACGTTGCCCCACCGCTCGGCCTCGCGCAACACGCGGAGCCGGTGAATGTGTATGCGGTCCTCGAGGGTCATTGGTCGACTCCTTTCCACGTTTCCCCGCTACGAGAAACTCGTGGAAGGATAGGCCAATTGGCCCTCCTGTCGTCTCTGCAGTCAGACGACCGAAGGTGTCAACTCTAATGCGAAACAGCACAGCCTCATCGCAGGATCTGTTGGGAAAAGCGGTGAGCCGCCTCAACATCGAATCGAGAACCCGCAGACTGAGAGACGCACCAGAAAGACAGCCGACCGCAGCCGACCTCGGAAAACCGGGGTCGGCTTTCTCACTCAATAGCCGTCCGAAGT
>JBDRDH010000145.1:0-9025 GCA_043820985.1 Planctomycetota bacterium | reverse complement strand
GTGCGCTGAGCATTTCGGCGTTATGCCCGCAGGCGTCACTCGTCGTCGACTTCAGCAAGCTCCCGGTGTTCGACGGGGTCCAGCGTAAGCTGCCGATTGATCCACGCCTGGCGCGCCGACGGATCGGACTCGATGGCTCGTTCTATCGCCAATGTCTCTCGGTACTCCCGAGCCTCCGCAAGCATCGTCCACTTGGCCTCGACGCCACGGGTCTCGATCGCGCTCCGTATGTCAGCGAGATTCGCGCGGAAGAACTCCTTGCGGTGGTTGGCTTTGTTCACCTGACTGAAGACAAAGTGCTTGTGGAGCTCCGTTTCCAGGGCGGGCGCGTCGTCGCTCAGAATGACGGCGTGGACATCAAAGTCGAACGGCACGCTCGCGTCCCCTAGCTCCTTGACACGATCGAGCGGTTCCAGTCGTCGGGTCAGGCCGATCTTGTAGATGTTCTCTCCGAAGGACCCCACATTCGAGATGATGTAAACGTGGCCGCGCCGCGTCTGCTGGGCCAGCGACGTGGCGCGTTGGCTCTTCTCCTCCGCCTCTCGGAGCTTGACGTTGAGTTCGGCGAGTTGCGCCTCGTACTGCGCTCGCTGTTCCTCGGTAGCGGCCGCAATCTGCGCCTCGGCCTTCGCCATCGCCTTACGCAGCACGTCCTCCTCTTGCGCCGCTTCCCGCATCGCCTTCTCGTATTCCCGCTGGGCCTTCCGTTCTTCACGGATCCACTCGCGGAACTGCCGCTGCTCGTCCTGTTCCTGTTTCTTGAGTTCCTGAGCGATGGTCGCCCACTTCAATTCCGCCAGCCGGGCCGCAAGATATTCGTCAGTGATCCGGGCTTCCCGGAAGGCTTTGCCGCCGAAGTTGACCAACGCAAACGCGTCCTTGATCTCCTGCTCGAGCTTGCCGTAGTTATCGTGGCGCACACGGGAGAGGATCGAGTCGACCTTGCCATTGAAAGCATCAAGGACGAACCGCACTGCTCCCTCGCGACGGTTCGTCTCCACGTATTCACACTGCGATGCCTGCCCATCCTTGATCATCGCCTTCGTATGGTTGCGTGAGACCTTCAATTGCTGGCCGGCGTCTTTGTGGCCGAACTCCTCGGCCAGTTCCTCCAACAGACTCTCCGCCGGCTTGAGATACTTGTCCCCGTAGCCTTCGATGGTGTTCTTCATCGCTTTGGCTGTGCGCTCGTACGCGTCCGCGTTCCGCAGCGCGTCATACGCCTTACCCGCAATCTGCTGGGCCTTCTGCTCTGCTTCCGCGATAACCCCGGCCGCCTTCGCAGTCGCGGCTGCCAACACCGTTTGCGCTTCGTCGGTCAGCCGTTTGGCATTTGAGCGGCCCTCTGATGTTGCCCTGGCGGCTTCGGCCTGAGCCTCTTCAAGCATGCTGTCAGCTTGCTGTGCCGCGCTCGCAGTTATTCCTTCGGCGTCTGCTTTTGCCTGAGCCACCTTGGCCTCGGCGGATGCGAGTAGCTGCCGAGCCTTCTCGACCGCGTTGTCGACCTTCTCCCACTTCGCCAGCCGCGCGACCTGGCTCCGCCGCTTCTTCAACTCAGTTTCGAGTTCCTGACGGCGCGTTTCGGCAGACGCGCGATATTCTCTGCTGTCGCTCTCAAGCTGTTGCGCTGCGGAGCGCTCTTTGCGCAAGATGGCGGCTAGGTAGATACAGCCTGCGGCCGCGACCATGAGCAGAAGACCGAGCACGATGTTCACTGCGGACCTCCCAAGCAGCAAAGAACAAGCCGCCGCCGGAAGCCGAGTGACACTTCACTGAGTTGAGGTTCCCCGTGAGGGAATCACGCGAGCGACTTGCCTCGGGTGCTATTCCAGAACAAGCTTCAGCTTACAGTCCATTCGGCTAGCCCGCAATCCCTGCCGTACGTCCCGTGCCCGCTCGGAGCGGGGGGATAGCCTGGATACATGGGGAGATTGTCGGGCAGGTGGAACTTTAATCCTCGCTGGCGCTTCGGGCTCGGATTGAGCTCATGAAGCTCAGATTGGGCGCTTGCTTGCGCTGCGCGTTCGGGTGTTGAGAACTGTGGCGTTAACCCTTGCTGGCGTTGCGGGTTCCAGTTGGGATCCGGTCGCTGACGCTCGCGGTTCTGAATAGGCGCGCTCGTGGTCTGATTGGGCGCTTGCTGGCGCTGCGCGTTCGGTTGTTAGGGGCGCTTAGCTACGCCAGGTTCATTGTCATCAGGAAGATCGCGTTGGCTTCGGTTTTTTCCAGCCGGGCGCGGAGTAGCTCGACGGCCTCGACCGGATTCATGTCGCTCAGGACACGGCGGAGCATGTAGACCTTCTCCAGCTCCTTCGGGTCGAGCAGCAGTTCTTCCTTACGCGTGCCGGAAGCGGAGATGTTGATCGCCGGCCAGATGCGCTTGTCGACCAGGCGGCGGTCGAGGTGCAGCTCGGAGTTGCCGGTGCCCTTGAACTCCTCGAAGATGACCTCGTCCATCTTGGAGCCGGTGTCGACCAGGGCGGTTCCGATGATGGTCAGGCTGCCACCTTCCTCGATGTTGCGGGCGGCGCCGAAGAAGCGTTTGGGCTTCTGGAGGGCGTTGGCGTCCACGCCGCCGGTCAGGATCTTGCCGGAGTGCGGCACTTCGGTGTTGTAGGCGCGCGCCAAGCGCGTGATGGAGTCGAGCAGGATGACCACGTCGCGGCCGAACTCGACCAGGCGTTTGGCCTTGTCGATGACCATTTCGGCCACCTGCACGTGCCGGCTGGCCGGCTCGTCGAAAGTCGAGCTGACGACTTCAGCCTTGGTGGACCGCTCCATTTCGGTCACTTCCTCGGGCCGCTCGTCGATCAGCAGGATGATTACCACGGCGTCGGGGTGATTGTCGGAGATGGCGTTGGCCATTTTCCGCAAGAGGACAGTTTTACCGGTTCGGGGCGGAGCGACGATCAGCATACGCTGGCCCTTGCCGATCGGCGTGACCATGTCCACGATGCGCATGTTCAACTCGGTGCGCGTTGTTTCGAGCAGCAGCCGCTCGTCCGGGTGCAGAGGCGTGAGATCCTCGAAGTTGGTCTTCTCCGTTACCGCGTCAGGTGTTTCAAAATTGATCGCTTCGACGCGCAGTAGCGCGAAGTAACGCTCCGACTCCTTCGGTGGGCGGATCTGGCCGGCGACAATGTGCCCGTTCCGCAAGCCGAAGCGGCGAATCTGCGACGGGCTGACGTAGATGTCATCGGGGCAGGGCAGGTAGTTGTACTCCGGGCTGCGCAGGAAGCCGAAGCCGTCCGGCAGGATCTCCAACACACCCTCGCCATAGAGCAGACCTTCGCGATTGATGCGGCGTTTGAGGATCTGGAAGATCAGGTCCTGTTTGGGCAGACCGACATAGTCCTCGATGCTTTCTTGCTTGGCGACCTCATGCAACTCCGAGACGGTCATCTTCTGCAGGTCGGTAATGTGCAGCTCGCTGCGCTTGACGCGCTCATACTTCTCGTGCGTCTCGCGGTCGATGGCGGAACTGCCCTCGGCTTCCTTCTTTTTGGGTCGGTTCCTGGTTTTCTCGTCGCCATTGGACGCGTCGCGTTTGGCTTTACTGGTCTTGCGCCTGGTAGTAGCGGTTGTTTCTTCCGCCTGGGGTTCTTCGGCCTCGACGACTTTTGAGTTGTCGTTTTTGGTTTCTTCGTCGTCTTTGGGAGCGTCCGCCACCGCACTTTCGCCGTCATCCGGGATACTTTCGATGACGTCTTCCAGTTTTTTCTTACCGCGCGAACGAGTTGATGCCTTTGCCATTGGATAAGCTCCAGATAAGAGCCTCGGGGTCCGTCCGGCGGCTGATGCCGCGTTGGCTCGCGTGGGTTTCCAAACTTACCGCCGGTCGGCGTGCCGGGAAGTTACTTTCTTGAGAATGTCGACCACCTGCGGCCGCAGCTGATCCGGGGTTCCCTCATTGTTGATCACGAAATCGCACCGCGAACGCTTGTCCGCAAGTGGTATCAGCCATCTTTCCCGTTGCCGCAGTTGATCTTCCGTCCAGGATCGCGATTGCTGTAACCGCCGCAACCTCTGCTCGCGGGGGATTTCCACGAAAAGAATCGTGTCACAAAGCCGATCGAGGTTGCTTTCAAACAGAAGCGGGGAATCTAGGATGATGGCTTTGACCGCTTGGTCCTCGCTAACTGCGTTAATCATATCCTGCCGCAATTGAGCAATCAAGGGGTAAACCAAGTCCTCCAGCCGGCGTTTTTTGTCGGCGTCGGCAAAGATCAGCTCGGCGATGCGTTGCCGGTCGGGGCTGCCGTCCGCGGCAATAACCTCATCTCCCCACCAATTTCTGAGCTTCGCCAACACTTCTGGCCGCCGCAGGACCTCGTGATTCAGGCGATCTGACGATACCACCAGGCAGCCCAAGCGCTCAAACTCGGTGGCTACCAGTGACTTACCAGCCCCGATACCGCCACAAATGCCAATTATTGGTTGAGTCCGACCCATCGAGTCCGCAACCGGTTCTCTTATTCTGTCTGATCGGCTGATTTAGGCCTCAGACCGGAGAACAGATTAGGTACAATCACACTTTATCCGGCCGGCGCCAGCCCCAATGTGCCAAGTGCTGGCCGGGTTGTCAATCCGGCGGGGCGGGTTACATTACAGATACAGACACCCCATTGCAAGGAACACTGCCCTCACTGATGGAGGACATATGAGCAGACCAGTACGCGTGCTGATCTCGAAAATAGGCTTGGACGGACATGATCGCGGTGCCAAGCTGATCGTTCGTAATCTCCGTGACGCCGGCATGGAAGTCATTTATACCGGATTGTGGCAAACACCGGCCTCGACCGTGCATGCGGCCGTGCAGGAGGACGTGGACGTCCTGGGCGTCAGCCTGCTCTCGGCGGCGCATATGACCATTATGCCCGAGCTGCGCCGGCTCTGCACCGAGGCTGGTATGGCTGATCTGCCTCTGATGGTGGGCGGCATCATTCCCGCGGAGGATGGTATTGCCCTGCGGGAAGCCGGGATCGATGGGGTATTCAATCCTGGTACGCCCATGAGCACGGTTATCGACGCGGTACGTCAGCTCGCCCTCCGACGTCAGTCACAACGCGCCAGCGATCAGCAACCCCCCCGGATCGACACGGCGGCCGGCGTGGCCCGCGCCATTAGCTGGATCGCCGAGGACCGCGGCCAGGAATTGCCCCAGCTCGCTGATGATCGACCTCACATCCGCATCGGAATAACCGGTTCGCCGGGTGTGGGCAAGAGCACTTTCATCGGCAAGCTGTCCGACTCTCTGCAAAGCCGTGGCCATCGTGTCGGTGTCATCGCGGTCGATCCTACCAGCCCGATCACTGGCGGTTCGGTCCTGGGCGATCGCCTGCGAATGATGTCCGCCGAGCCCCAGGAGAGCTTATTCGTCCGCAGCCTGGCTTCGGCCGGCACATTGGGCGGGCTGGCTCCGCACTGCGAGGAAATTGCCCGGTTGTTGGTGAGCGCCGGCTACGAAATCATCCTGATCGAGACGGTCGGTGCTGGCCAGAACGACACCGAGGTACGCCACCTGGCCGATGAAGTGCTACTGTTGCTCATGCCAGGAGCCGGCGATTCCGTTCAGTTCAGCAAGGCCGGCGTGGTCGAAATCGCCACGGGCTTTATCGTCAACAAAGCCGATCTGCCCGGAGCTGACAGCACGATCCGTCAATTGAAAGAGTCGGTTGCGGACGAGCGCCCGGCTTGGAGTGTCAACTCATTGCGGGGTCAGGGATTTGATCCGCTCTGCACCTGGCTTGAAGACCGGTTGAAAACGGCCAGTGGCAAGTAGTCGTTTGCCCGCCGAGGCAATTATGACCGCATCACCTCCAGGCACTATCCAGCCAACCGACGCCATTCCACGCCATAGTTTCTGGTGGCACGTGCCAATTGTACTGCTGCTGTTGGGGGCCGCCGGGACACTGGCAGTGACCTCGATGCTGGGTGACAGCATCACCTATGATGAGACCAGTCATTTAACTGCTGGAATGAGTTATCTGAAGACGGGTGATTATCGCCTGGCTCCCGACCATCCGCCCCTGGCGAAGCTGTGGGCGGCCTGGCCACTGCTGCTGACTGACCAGACCTGGGTTCCGGACTACGACTACGGCTGGCAGAACGCCGATGTTTACCTGGCCGGTCGGGCCTGGCTGTTTGAACTGAACGACGGCGAGGAGTTGCTCCTGATCGCGCGTGGGATGATCGTCATCCTGCTGCTGGCGTTATGTCTGTCGACATATGCTCTGGGTCGTGTGCTGTTCGGTCCCGGCGCGGGATTATTGGCGTTGGTGCTGGCAGCTCTCAGCCCGACCCTGCTGGCCCACGGGAGGTTGGTGACCACTGACCTGCCAATTACACTGTGTTTGACGCTGACCCTGCTGACGGTTGCCCGAGTATTACAGCGCGTGACCTGGGGCCGCCTGTTGGCCTGTGTCCTAGCCCTGGGAGCTGCCAGCGTTACCAAGCTCTCCTGGCCCTTGATACTGCCGGTTCTGGCCATCATGGCATTCGTCGCGATTGTGCGCCGCAAGCCTATTGAGATTCCACAGAAGCGTCTTCGACATGAGACACGAAGTCAGCCGGCTACCTGGCTCGAACTATATCGCCGCCGGCATTGTGCCGGAGCGGTGATGATTATTGGACTGTTTCTAGTTGTCACCACCTTTGTCTCCATCTGGACGACCTACCGCTGGCGGATCAGCATGTTCGCCGAGCCGAGTGCCACGGACAGCGGCAAGAGCAGCACATCCACCGATCACATGACGGAACTGCTCGCGGGCGCGTGGCACCGGGCCCTGCACGATGACGACGGCCAGCCGCGCACCGGCGTTGTACCCACGTTCGTCAAGTGGGCGAGCGAATGGCACGTGTTGCCGGATGCTTACCTGTTCGGTCTGGCATGGACGCTCGAATCCACCCGCGGCCGCAACGCGTACTTTTGCGGAGAGCATGCGACCACCGGCTGGAGTTGGTATTTCCCGGTGGTGTTCGCCATCAAAACACCCATTGCCACCGTGGCTTTGTTGCTGGCCGGGCTGGTGGCGTTACTTGCATTCCGCACGCGCTGCCGCGAGCCGGTTCTGCTGATTGGTCTGATCGTTTTCATCGGCGTGCACCTGGCCTATGTCATGAGCAGTAATTTCAACATTGGCCAGCGACACCTGTTACCGATCTATCCAGCCTTGTTTGTACTGGCAGGCGCATCAGTGGTCTGGTTCAGGACAGTCCTCGGCGGGCTGCTGGGTTGCGGTCTGCTCATATGGTTAGGGGCAGCTAATTACTGGATCCATCCGCATTATCTGAGCTATTTCAATGAAGCGATCGGCGGGCCGCGCCAGGGGCACCATTACCTGGCTGACAGCAACATCGACTGGGGGCAGGATCTGAAACGTCTGGCGGCTTATGCCGAAGAGCATCCATACGAGACTATCAAGTTGTCCTACTTCGGCAGCGCCGTCCCCAGCTACTACGTACAAAATTGCACCTTGTTGCCCAGTTCAATCGACACCGGCTCGGCCACCAATCTTGATGGCGGCGGCACTTATGTCATCAGTGTCACACATCTGCTGGGCGTCTACGATCAGACCGCGCAGGAAGAATTCTGGCAGGACCCTCACGTGATGCAGTACTACCGCGAGTTGCATAGCCGCGCCCACCGATCCAGCCTATTTGACTTCAACAAGGGGCGCAAGCGAGAACAGACGGAAGAGCAGTATACCCGCCTGCGCTGGGGGCGCTTCCTGATCAACCTGCGACAACGTCCGCCAGACGAGCGCATCGGCTACTCGCTCTTCGTGTATCACCTCGGTTCAATGGATGTGGATGAACTGACGCAGCCGTAGCATCCGAGTCGGAACACCACGCGTTCTGGCTGGTGCGGTTTCATCTGAACCTTCCCACTACCACTTGCGTATACCTGGATGTGCTGGGATTAGTCTCTGGAATACGAGCGTGTGTCATCGCACGGGAGTATACGCATGGGGATGACCTGGCTGCCACGGGAAATGTGCATTCCGCCTCAGCTTGCCCCTGATCTTCCCGCCAGTCCCATCGCACCACGCCTGGCATTGTTGATAAATCCATTCTATGCGAAGGACCCGCACGCCAGTTTTGGCAAGCATGTGCTCACGCCCTCATTGGCGCTGACCAGCATTGCCGGCGCGACTCCACCCGGCTGGAAAGTACAATATTGGGATGAGAACCTGTTGCAGGGTCCACCACCGGCTGATCCTCTTCCACAGGTCGTCGGTATTACCGTTCATCTGACGTTTGCCCGACGAGCGTATCAACTGGCGGCCTGGTACTGGCGACGGGGCACACTCGTGATCCTTGGCGGACCACACATTATGTCTTGTCCAGACGAGGCCCAGCCACACGCCGACACGCTGGCGATCGGTGACGGTACGCGGTTATGGCCGGAAATCCTGCGTGACGTGGAGCGCGGAACGCTCCGGCAGCGGTATTACAGCGACTATCGCCGGCCTTACCGCGATGACCCAGCACCCCGGCGAAACATCCTGCCGCGATGCAGTTTCCTCACGATCATGAGCATGATCGCCACGCGCGGCTGTCATAACCGGTGCGAATTCTGCTACCTGGCCACGCGCGGCTTGCGTATGCCGTTTCAGACGCGCGAGATCCGGCAGGTGGTGGAGGAATTCCGGCGTAGCGACCAGCCCTACGGCGTGTTCACCGACAATAACCTAGGTTCTCAGCCGGACTACCTGCGTTCTCTATGCCGGGCCTTACGCCCACTCAATAAAATCTGGAGCGCGGCCGTCAGCCTGGACGTCACTGACAATCCCTATCTTGTGAAGGAGATGGCGCTGGCTGGCTGTACCGGCGTTTATGTCGGCTTCGAGTCGCTCTCGGACGATAATATCCGGGCCGCCGGCAAACGGGCGCCGCATCCTCGGGACTACGCGCGGCGCGTCAAGATGTTCCACGCTCATGGTATCCAGGTGAACGCTAGCTTCGTGTTCGGTTTCGACGGAGACCGGCCGGATGTTTTCGCGCGGACCGCGAGCTGGGTCGA
>JBDRDH010000144.1:0-10395 GCA_043820985.1 Planctomycetota bacterium | reverse complement strand
AATGACATCGTGGTATACGTGGAATTGTCCACCTGGCGACCAATGATCGAGACGGGTGTGATGGCGGCCAGCACGTACATGCAGATGGGCATGGCGATGAGTGGGCAGGCCGATGAGGCCGTGCTGAACATGTGGAAGTGGTTTTTTGATGAGCTTAATCGCTTTATCCGCGATGTAAATGTAGTGGTCATTGGTGGCAGCGCTCAGGCGCGCGGGGTCACTTTCGAGGCGACCACCATACTTCGGCCTGACAGCCCGGTCGCGAAATACTGCGGGAAAATCGGCCGGACGAAGCACGATTTACTGCGTGGCGTGCTGGATGAAAATAGCACCATCGTGGTCGGCGGCGAATGGGAACGACCTCCAGATACTCATAGTCTCAACGCACGCCTGATGGAAGTCATGGTTTCAACCACGGCGCTCAAGGAAAAGCTCGGCGAAGAGATCCTGGCCAAGGGTTTGCGGTCCATGACCGCCAGCTACGACCTGATGACCGGCTCCGCGACCAGTATCACTCTCGCGCCCGGGGAAGTGTCAATGAAGGGCAGTGGCGTGTATTTCACCAAGGAACCGCGCGTGGTTATCGAGGGTATCCGCCACGCATGTGAGTTGAGCCCGGAATTCTTCAATAGCTTTGGCGCCGGCTCGACGGTTGAGTTCAAGGTGCGTGATGAACGGGTGAATGACGTGCCGGTGAGTGCTTTCGACATCAGTTACACTACGGTTGATGAGAAAACCAGGCGCATGCTGGAGAAAATGTACGGCCAGAACATGGCGATCAACATGGCCTCGCATGCCGAAGGAGTGGCCTTCACGATGGGGCCGCGCGACGTATCCCTGGCACAGATGCGTTCCCTACTTGAGGGTGACGGCCCCAAGCTGGCCGACAATCCGCGGCTGATAGCCGCCCGAAAGACGATCTCGCCTCACCCGCAGCTTTGGATCCTGCTGGATCTACCCGGGATATTCACGTTCGGAGTGGACATGTTCCGGTCTACCGGTCTGCCTGTTCCGCCGATCGAATTCGCCGGGAAGGACACGCCACTGGTTAGCTTTGGTGGCTATCTGGAAAGTGAGCGCTGCCGTGTCGAGCTGTTTGTCCCGGCACCCGCCGTGCAAGCGATTGTGGCGGGATTCCAATCGCTGAGTGCCACGGATGAGGACTATTGAGTCAACCAGCTTGATAAAAAGAGGCGACCCGCCGAGCTGAACTCAGTCGGGTCGCCATCAAGCGCACGGGCCCTCAAGCTATATCAGGCATAAGTATCCACCAGGGGTGACGCGCGGTAATCGGCCGGTGACAGAGACTCGGGCTCATCCACTGCCATTTCGAGCTTAGCTCGACTCGATTGATCCGGTGGGATCGTAGCGCATTGAACCAACTCAGTTTCTGCTTGGCGCATTTGTGCCTCGGCCTTCGCGGCGACCTGCTGGTCTTCTGGTGACGGATCACTTGGTGCCAGGGCCGCGGCCCGTACGGTACGCATCTTCTCTATCGTGGCGGTTGGATCATTCACGATCGGAGCCGTATCGATGGCAACTTCACCCGCCACGGCGTAGCGCTCGCCGTCCGGGCCAGTCTCATATTCAAACCGGGCCCCGCCGAGTGCGTATCCGCCCGCCGCGGTAATGTGTGCCGCCTCGTGCTCACGAATCAGTGAGTCACGGTGCTGCAAGTCCTCCAGCCTGGCCTGCTGCTCGATGGTTAACTCCGGGATGTCCCGCGCTCGGGTATCCTGGTATTGCCGAGCGGCTCGGCTGAGCTCCACGGTATCCGCATCCTGAAAAAACGTGGTTTCCTCGGACGGCAGTAAACGTGCTGACCGTGACCAGTCCTCGGATTGGGGGGGTGTCAGGGCTTTTACCGGCGCGATGCGCGTAGCGCTGCCGCCGAGGGCGTAGGCCGCTCCCAGTAGATTGATTGAGCCTGATAATATCTCGGCCAGGGCCATATTCACTCCGACTGCGAGGCGCTGATTGCAGCGCGTCGGAGGCATCGGCTAGCGGCCAGAGGTGAATTAGCAATTTTTCGTTGTCCTGACCCGAAACTTCAGCTTTCCGGCCGAGGCGGCTCGCGTAAACCAATTTAGGCCCTATAATTCCGCGCAGACGCGGAGCGTCTTGGCCCTGTACAAGGAGGTACAACGATGTCCAGCCAAGCATCCTTCTGGCAGCGCGTGGGGGCGATGTTTCGCGGAAAGGGGGGAGCCGGTTCAATCGGATCCTGGCGCCAGCTTCAGAATGACTCCACCCTGGACCACGATCGGCATGAACAACATGTGGTCGGTACGGATGCGCCGGATAGCGCGGTCAGCGGGCTGACCAGCCGGTGGGGGCGGCGCGAGCCGAGTGTCGGCCAGATGCGTGACGGATACCAGCGACTGGTGGAAATGGTCGACTCACTCCAGGATCATTTCAGCAAGCAGGATGAGCGTTCGACGGAACTGAGCGACGGTGTTAAGCACATGGCTGGCATGCTCGAACAGATTGCCGAGACCAGCCGTACCCAGCAGGACCACATTCGCTCCATGGCGGAAAATGTCAGTAAGGCTGGCCAACACACCGCCGCCATTTCCGAATCGTTAGCCCAGATGCCACGCTCCTTTGAGCTTCAAGCCGAGGCGGTACGTACGATGCTCCGGCAGATTGAGGTGTCACAGGAAGCTGATACACAATTAATGCATTCGCTCCAGCACTTGGGCCAGGCGGTGGATACGCTGAACTCTTCCAGTGCCGCCCAGGTGCAAACGCTCGAACGCCTGGACGCCGCCGAGCGCGAGCAACAGGCCGCCCTGACGGAATTAGTCCGCGCGCAGAGCAAGCGTTTTATGATCATCACAATAGTGGTCAGCACGCTGGGGCTGGGTGCCCTGGCGGCGATGGCCATTACGCTGGGTTTACTGCTGGGCAGATAGAACATTTCCTTGGATTTAGGGATAAAAAGCACAATGGCGGGCAGCGGACACAACCAACGTGAATCCAGATTTCCCGGACACTGGCGGCGCATATTCGCCATAGTTCTGGCTTTGATTGCGACCGTGGCAATTGGTCGGCTGGTATCAGCGACCCGCTCGTTTCTGGACAGCACGGACTTTTCACCGGCCGTCCAGTCTTCACCTGATTGGCCCCGTAATCCGCGCGGCTGATTCCGCCGTCGCGGGCGCGCGGCGTACCAGTATGTACATTCCGCCAATCACACCCCGATTATCGTAATGCACGTTCAGCCAGCGCGCCAGGGTGTCGTCCGCGTCGGCTTGCACGCCGTGCAGATCGTTCTCCGAGATCACGAAGACCGTCGGCGGCCGCGCGTATAGATCTTCCAGGGCCGAATCGATGATGAACTGGGCGTGCTGGCGTAGTTGACCAACTTTTTCAAAGGTCGCGAAACGTGAGACGCATGGTCGGTAGGCGTAACGATACGTTCCCGGGCTCCAACCCCAGACGTAGATAGTCTCGCCGGGCTGTGACCATTTCCGGATAGCCTGCGCTTGCACCTGGTAGCCTTGCGGCTCGCCATAATCCAGCGAAAAGATGTGCGACTTCCGCTGCCAGCAGCGCTTTAGTTCCGCGACATTTGGCAAAGCGAGTTGTCCGAGTCCGTAAGCGTACAGCACCAGGACGATGGCGACCGTGGGACGTCCCGTCAGCCGCACTGCCAGTCCGGATTGTCCGACCAGGCGGTGCAAGGGATACAATGCCAGCAGGCCCAGTGCCGGCAGCACCGGCATGAAGTGGTGCCCACGCCGGCCCGGCCCCACACATGCCAGATAGACCGCCAAGAGCCCCCAGAGCCAGAGCAACAGCACCCCGGTCGGCAATGATTTCGGAGCAGTCCGATCCCGCGCCCATCCGCGCCAGAGGGCCCAACCCAGCCCGATCCCGGCTCCCGCGATTGGCCAGCGCAGAGACCAGATGATGGGTGCATATATCTTCAGCGCGCGGTCGAGGTCCAGGTAAGTGGCATCGTCGATGGCAAAATATGCCCGATTGAACGGGCCGACCGCGAACCAGGCTTCAGACAGGGCTCCTTGCGATGCCAGCACTAATGTGACCACGGCCGGTGCGACTGCAAACGACACTCCGGCTATCAGCCATGGTTTCCAGGCTGGCCGGTGAGGTGCGGCGGTCCGACCACTCACCTGGCTCCACACCAGGTGCAGACCACAAGCGACGGCGGCGGCCAGGCCGGATTGCTTGAAGAAGGGGGCGATACCGGCGGCCAGACCACCCACGACCAGCCAGCCAACTCGTTTGCCACGCCACCAGCGGAGATATCCCAGAATCGCCAGCATCTCCGCCGCCACCACGAACGTCTCGGTACGATTTGAGCCACATTCATAACTCAGGTGAGTCAATAACACCGCGACGATCAGGGCGGCGGGCAACGTCAGTGACGGGTGGTAGATCGTGCGGACAATGCCAACGAACGCCAGCAGTGTCAGAATCAATGCCAGTGTGCAAATCAGCAATTCGGCCCCGATACCCTCTCCGCATAAACAAAAGCCGGCGGCATTGAGCCACCAGATGCCGGGCGGCTTGTTATCCCAGATATCGAGATAGGGGCTGGCCCCCTGTGATACGCACCAGCCGTGATAGGCAAACAAATGTGAATCCACCACATTGTCCCGCCAATGCACGGCGGACTGATTGATGAGCACCGCCAGTACGATCACGATTACCGTGCCGGCCACGAGTAGCATCCGGGCCGGTTTGCCGTGCGGCCCGTCTGCAAGCGGCGAAATGTCCCCAGCGTCATTCATGGGCTGGTCGTTTGAAACCAGTGTTCGATCTTTGGCAGCATGGCGCGCAGCGCCTGCCCGCGATGACTCAAAGCGTTTTTCTCTACCGCCGGTAGTTCGGCCATGGTCTGGTTGAGCGCCGGGATCAGAAACAACGGGTCGAAGCCGAAGCCATTATCGCCGCGCGGCGCTGTGATGATGACACCCTCAACACTGCCCGCACTCTCGCATAGAATCTCATTTGGTCGTACGAATGCCATGTTACAGCAAAAGCGGGCGGTGCGTTCAGCGGACGGCACACCCTCCAATGCCGCCAGCAGCTTACGATTATTAGCCGCGTCATCGTGCGGCGTGCCGGCATAACGTGCGGAAAGCACGCCGGGGGCGCCATTCAGGTAATCCACCTGCAAGCCGGAATCGTCCGCCAAGGTATACATGTCGGTAGCGGCGGCGTAGAGTAGCGCTTTACGGCGGGCGTTTTCGGCGAATGTGCTGCCGTCCTCAACGGCTTCCGGGATATTGGGATATACATCCAGGCCGTGCCAGATCAGTGGAGAATCCGCGGTTATTTCGCGCAGTTCGCGTAACTTGCCGGGATTCTTCGTGGCCAGCAGGATTTCGGGCATGTGATTACTTGTTCTTGTCAGATTCTTTTTTAGTCCGTGGCACTTTGACAACGAACGATGCCTGCGGCACACGATCCTTGACTTCGCCGGTCTTCGGGTCGCGAATGATATCGAACATGCGATGGGCATTTTGCAGGCTGTGCGGGAACCGCCGCTGCAATTCGAGCAACCGCTCATCCACAATGCGGTTAGTGACGCTGACCGCGCCGGTCAGCGGGTCCTTCTGTTGAAACGCCTGCACCGCCAGGCGGGGGAATAATCCGACGAAGACTGAACTGCGGACCGGGCCATGATGATAGTAAGCCTGCTCGCCCTGGGAGCGCAGCTCGCGGCAATACTCCTCGGCCAGGAAGCGCCGATTGGTGATCACGCCTTCGTTGTAGAAGACGGCGACATGCAAAGACCAATAGCCTTCAGCGTCCGTCAGATCCCACTCGGGATTGCTCGTACGACTGGTCGGCAACTCTTCCATCGTGGCGTAGATGAAGGGAAACACCAGCCGCCCATCAATCGTCATGCTCAGACTGCGGATCAGGTCCAGGGTTGGCAGCGCGTCTGGCTTGAAGCTGGTCTTCTGCGTTTTTTGATCGATCTTGCGTTGATAGCGCCCGTAGTACACGACCGACTCGTGACCGACGTTGATCACCTGTACATCCTTGGATTTCAGGCCCTTAACCTTTTTCAGGGCCTCCTGGCAACCGGTGGCTCGTTTGTGGTGGTCGTCGCCGGTGAAAGCCACGCAACGGATTGCCCAGATTACCTCATCGCCCGCCCGGGCACTGGGTTCGGCCTTGGTCTGACTGCCACCCATTAACAGTGTCACCGTTAGAGTTCCCAGCCACACTGATATACACATCCGTGGTCGCGGTAGCACTCTCATGGTGTCCTACTGCCTTTCTCCCGCATCACTTTCCAACGCCCGCTGTTGGATCGTAAACAGCTCGTGAATGCCACGTCGTCCCAGGTCCAGCATGGCATGCAACCGTGTATCATTATACGGTGGGCCTTCGGCGGTAGCCTGAATTTCCACCCATTCATCGCGGTCCGTCATTACCAGGTTGCAATCCACCTCCGCCGCGGAATCTTCCACGTAGTCCAGATCCAACAGCGCGCGACCCTCAACAATGCCGACACTGACGGCGGCGACTTGTCGTATTAGTACGTCAGCGCCCCAAAGGTTCTGACGTTGGCCGGCGGCCAGAGCGTCGCACAGCGCCACATAAGCCCCGGTGACGGCCGCCGTACGCGTGCCGCCATCAGCTTGCAACACGTCGCAATCGAGGTAGATGGTACGCTGTCCCAGGCGGGTCATATCTACCGCGGTCCGCAAGGCCCGGCCGATCAGGCGTTGAATTTCCTGGGTCCGCCCGTCGACGCGTGTGCGGTTGCGCGCGCGGCGCTGCCCGGTGGCGCCGGGCAGGATATCATATTCCGCGGTTACCCAGCCCGCGCCGCTATCCTCGCGCCAGTGTTCGACGCTCTCCACGATGCTGGCGGTGCACAACACATGCGTACCACCGCTACGGATCAGCACCGAACCGGGCGAGGTACTGGTGAATCCGCGGATCAGCTCCAGCGGACGAAGTTGCTCGGGTGTCCGGCCATCGTGTCGCATATTGGATGTGGTATCACTCCCACGGCTGCTTGGCAATCCTGATCGGACGACAGAATTAACCGCTGTTGGCGCATAAAAACAGCGCGGCAAGAGGCAGAATCCACCTTCAGCCGCGCTGGCGCGACTCTGGCCGTCGAGCCTGCCCAAGTCACGCGATTGCGGGGAATTGCGGGTGTTTGTCGAGGCCGCGGCGTGGCTTACCTGGGAGAATTGAAGAAGAGTGAGAAGAGCGGCTCGGCGAGGTTCTGCCGGCGGCCAAGCAAGCAGCGGCAGCCGCAATCCTCGCTGTTCGATACGCCGCACTATGACGATCCGGCCAACGACGAGTTTGTGCTTACCCTCCTGTCAGGATTGATGCCGGCCAGCCGAGAGGAGCCTGCCTGGGAGATACGAACCGTTTCCCACGTCGGTGCTTCGGCTTCGTCGGCGGGCGATGCGGCCATTTGGGGACGGTAGTGGGGCCCGCGACGCAGCGTGGTCAGTAGTACACGTAGTATATATACTACGTGTACCACCGAAACCGGATCAGGTGCCATTCTTCTGCTCGGATCGATTTCCGTGGACGGCCTCTTGCAAAGCCGCATGGTATATGGTATGAAGTATATATACTTCATACCATATCTTGACCGGATGGCGCAGTGGAACGAACAGGCGAGGACGGCGTGGCAGCAAGGCCTTGCGAACATTGTGTTTGAAGTATATATACTTCAAACACTACGGAGAGAACAGATGCCGACCCGGCTGCAACTGGCACGAAACGAGATTTTCGAGTTCTTTGAGAAGCACGAAAGGCGGGTCCACAAACAACGTGAACTGAAGCTTATCCTCCGGGATAATCGCGCTAACTGGCGGCTGGCACAGGGGATGGCGTTCACAAAGTTCCTAGAGTATCTAGTCAAGGGCCGGAAGCTGCGGCGTTTGGAGTTCGGCTTCCCACACCGAAATGAGGTCCGATATACCTGGGGCAAGGTAGCGCTCGAATCGGTGCTGCTCACGCTGAAACCGGGTTGCCATTTCTCGCATTTCACGGCCGTGCAGTTGCACGACCTCACGGAGCAAGACCCGCGGACAGTGTACGTGAACCACGAGCAGCGGCCGAAGCCGGTCCCGCCGGTCGGGCTTGCCCAAGAACGAATCGACTTGGCTTTTCGTCGCAAACCACGAATGACGCGGAATCTGGCCACGGTGAAGGGCGCCCAGCGCCAGGGAGTTCGCGTCTGTCTGTTGAACGGAAAACACACTGGCTATCTCGGGGTTGAGGAGCGCGATGTTCGCTCGCGTGAAAAGGGGGCGAACGCGCGGTTACGACTCACGGATATCGAGCGGACGCTCATTGACATCGCTGTACGGCCTTTCTATGCAGGCGGTGTCGCCGAGGTGTTGAAGGCCTATGAGCGGGCGGCAGAACGGGCGTCGGCGAACCGACTGGCGGGGATGCTCCGCAAACTTGCATACGTCTACCCGTACCATCAAGCCATCGGGTTTTACCTCGAAGCGGCGGGGGCGTACGATCGGAAGGCGATTGAGCTCTTTCGCGGAGGATTCGAATATGAGTACGACTTCTATCTGACTTATGGGATGGAGGAGACCGAGTATGTGCGTTCCTGGCGGATTCACGTGCCGAAAGGTCTGAGTCGCATGGTCTGAGCCAACTTCTGGCACAGGTCTAAAACGTAATCGAAGTAGAAGTCAAAATCATCGAGACGGACGCGGGGGTCAACGGTGTCCTTCAGGGCGTCCCAACCTTGGCGGTGAAACTCGCGCTGCGAGTCCAGGGAGGTGAGCAGTTCGAGCCGCACGCGTTTCGCCGCGAACATGTTCTTAAAGAGCTCCTGGTTTCCTGTGGAAAGCAGGTCGATATCGAAGCGTGTGACCGTCTCGTGGATGTCGAAGAAATCCCGCGTGCGAACGGCGCGGTGCTTCTTCATGAGCTGGGCGTATTCAGGTGTCTGCTGGCAGATGGCACGGATCTTCTCGCACACGACCATGGTCGGCGTATAGACGTAGACGGTGAAGCGGTCGATTTCGACTGTTTGCTTGCCCGTGCAGTATTCGTGTCGGCTGATATCGATTTCGAAGCGCGCCTTGCCCCCAGGTCGGGGCGGAACAGCCTCGCGTCGGATGGCGTCCAAGCGACCGTCCAGTTCGTCATAGCGCGTACGCGGGATAAGCTTGAATTGGAGGTCGTAGCCACCCCAAAACGCCGCCATCTCCGGCGAAATCGTCTCCGGTTTGGGTTCGAGGCTGACGTCAAACGCGACGTATCCTTCCGGGTGAAAGGTCTGCGTGAGACGGCTTTCGATGCGGCCCCTGATTCTCTCCAGGTCCGACGGGGCGAATTGCCCCTCCATCGAGAAGTCGAGGTCGAACGACGCACGTGATGCTACATCGTGCGCTAGGCTGAGCGCGTTACCGCCCTTGAGCACGAGCGTTTGCACTAGCTCGTCTTCCGAAAACAGGGCGACGAGTGTCAGTCGTTTCAGTTGCTCAGTAGACTCCGCGGCCATCGTTGTCGTTCTCCAGCGAAACGCCTAACGCAGAAACAACTTAGCACGCGTGTGTCATTCGCGCCAGTGCGACACGTCAGCCCCCGCTGAGGGGGCGAGCAGGCTCGCTCCTATATCGAGATTCGTTCCACTTCGTCGAGCATGATTTCGTCGCTCGTTCGGTCGTGGAGCTTGATCGGTCAAGGGGATTCGTGGGCGGTAACCGCGCCGACAACCCCAACGGAGACCGCAAGAGTAAAGCTCGGGCGCGCACAGTGAACGAGGTCGAACAAACGTAGTGAGGACTTTAGCCTGCAAGCCGACCCAGCGCTACCACCAGCGCCGGTATTACCCCGCTACTGCGTAACTTGGCCTAGGCGTTTATGGCGCCGATTTCTACTTTGAGGGCTTTCTGCCGGTGACCCCACTTGCTCCGGGAGCCCTTCCGGCGGCGAAACTTGATGCCGATGACTTTGGGTAGCTTGATTTCTTCAAGCACCTTGGCCGAGACCGTGGCCCCATCGACCCAGGGAGTACCGATGCGTACGTCCGCGCCCTCGCCGACCATCAACACCTTCTCAAAAGTCAGCTCGGACTGCCCCTCATCGAGATCTTTACGCTCGATCAGCAGCTTGTCGCCGGAGTTGACCTTATATTGCTTACCACCATCTTCGAATATCGCGTACACGGTCGCTCCTCGGCTGGTTACCACCGAATCCATGTTGGAACCCAGTATAATACCTGATCCATAGTGGGCAGGCAAGCCGATCCAGCTTGATTGTCAATGCCGGGTCCGTGACACCTCCGGCGGCAGTTTTGAGGTATGCTGTTGGCGGGTTGGCCCCGGAGGGCGGGGCTGAGCGAGCGGACGAGCTTCAAGGAGGAAGCTGAGCATGGCAGCACGGACGACACGTAAGGAAGCGCGGGCG
>JBDRDH010000143.1:0-74995 GCA_043820985.1 Planctomycetota bacterium | reverse complement strand
ATCTGCCAACCACAAACGTGCGGACGGCTGAGGAAAGCGGCCAGGCGCTGGCGGACGCCGAGGGCGTCCAGGATGTGCGGCCCGCCAAAGACCACATCGTGTGCGAACTCGCGGCGGGCCGCTACAGTTTTGAGCTGGACTGGAATAACTAATCCTTCCGCCTGGTTCCAAAAGCCACTCCTGTCAAGCCGATCACCCGCGGTGGTGTGCCGGGCCATGCCTGCTGGGGCTGCCAGACCGGTGCGGTCTACCTGTCGGATCAGAAAGTGGCGGTTGACAAATCCGGCGTTCGCGGGGTCCGCCAGAGACCGATAACCACCCGCACCCAGGAAATTGCCCGTACCGCGGTACAATATCAGCCCAACCTTCATAATCACCCGATTTCAGCCGATTCAAACCCAGTAGAACCGAACTCGCACGGCCCAGGGAGGTGCATATGGATCGACCCTATATGACAGCCCATCAAGTTGCGGAACTCTTGCAACTCAACGTCGAAACTGTCTATGCACTCATCTCTCGTGAGGGACTTCCAGCAACGCGGGTTGGACGTCGATGGCGTTTCGATGAATCACGAGTGCGCAGGTGGTTTCACGAGCGCTGCAACGAGACCGAGATCACCGGCGACGCCGGCCACGCGGCACGCGGCAGGAATCACGGCGTCGCGGACATCAGCGACGACAAGAAGAAGCAGTCGGCTTCTTCCCGCTGGGCATCGACTCTGGGCCGAGCAGCATCGAACAGACATGGCAGAGCCTGATCATCGGCTTTGAATTTGGGATGGTGAATATGAGTAGCGCATGCGAAACGCATCACCCGACACACGGGCTTTGGTCCCGGATGAGCGCCGGTATTGACTGGTTCATACCTGCCCATGTCCGCGGCGGGGATGTGGACGTGCTGCGCCGTGCCCGGCTGGTGGTGGCGTTTGCCTGGGTTCTCATCGCGCTGGCGATCGTCTACGGCGCGACTCTCTTTGCAATGAACAGCCCGATTGGCGCCGTCATGCTCATGACAGCCAGCGGCGCGGCACTGACCACTCTGTACGTCCTGCGTCGGACCGGGTCAGTCTACATGGCGAGCAATCTGCTTACGGTGGCCTTCTTCGGCGTACTGACTGCCCTGGCGTGTCGCTTGGGGGGGCACGGGGCTATTCACCTCCCATGGTACGCGGGCGTGCCCGTCGTGGCCCTTAGTACGGCGGGCCGGCGTTCCGCCATCTTCTGGCTGGCTGTTACCGCGTCGTCCCTGGCCACGTTCTATGTACTCGATTACAGCGGCTACTCGTTCCCGAACGATCTGGCTCCGCGCCACTATGAGCTGATGGGTCTGCTGGGCTGGATCGGCCTGATCGTGCTGATGTTTGCTCTCGCCCTTCTGTATGAGGCGGCCAAGGTCCAGATGCTGCGTCAGGTTCGGCGGAGTGAGGAAATGCTTGAGATCGAGCGGAACCAGATGCTCTCCATGTTTGACAGCATGGATGAGGTCATATATGTGGCCGATCCACGGACGCACGAGTTGTTGTATTTGAACGAGCCGGCTCGGAAGGCGTGGGGCGACCACGTTGGGCAACCGTGTTACCGCGTCCTGCAAAACCGTGACAGGCCCTGCCCGTTCTGTACCAACGACCGCATCTTCGGTGACAAGATCGGCCAGTCGTACATCTGGGAATTTCAAAACACCATTAATAAGCGCTGGTACCGGTGCAACGACCGGGCCATCCGTTGGTCGGATGGGCGCATGGTTCGCTTCGAGCTGGCCGTGGACATCCATGACCGCAAAGAGGCCGAAGTGACGTTGCGAGCGGCTAAGGAGCAAGCGGATGCCCACGCGTGCCGCGCGGAGCAGGCCATGGAGGATATGGGGCGGATGAACGCGGTGATGATGGGCCGCGAGCAGCGCGTCCTGGAGATGAAGCAGGAAGTCAACGACTTGCTGGCCCGGTTGGGCCAGGCGCGGAAGTACGAGCACGTGTAGGCCTGGAGACCGCCAGCGCCACGATTGGAGCGTAGCCCGATCGAAGGACCTATGACATGAAAAGCATCGCGACGAAATTCCTGGTGCCCGTAGTCGTCCTGGCCATGGGCTTCGTGGCGCTGGATGTGTATCAGGACCACCAGGGTACTAAGAAAGAGACGGCGGAGTTGGTGGACCGCCAGGCCGCGCTGGCGCTGGCGTTCGATCTGGCGATCCGCGGCTACGTGGCCGCGGAGATACGCCCGGCCATGGAGCAGCGGGTCGCGCCAGGCGACTTCTTTCCCGAGACCATGTCGACGTCCTTCGTGGCCCGCAGCATCTTCGAGAAGGTTCGCCAGGAGTTCCCCGACTATATCATCAAGTTCTCCTCGGACGATCCGCGGAATCCGGGCAATCAGGCCGGCCCCGATGAACTGCGGATGATCCAGTACTTCAACAACAATCCCGAAACCAGGAAGTGGAGCGGAGAGATCGATCTGGATGGGCGGCCGCACATGGCCCATTTCAATGCCCGTCGGATGAAAGAGAGTTGCCTGCATTGCCACGGGAAACCCGAGGACGCGCCAGCCTCATTGATCGAGCGTTACGGGCCTACGGCCGGCTTCCACCGCCCGGTCGGTGAAGTGGTCGCGCTCGACACGGTGGCGATCCCGCTGGACAAGACCCGGGCGGCCATCATGGCGGGAACGCGCCGCCATGCCACCTCCATGGCCGCTGGCTGCGCCCTGCTGGTCCTCCTGGTCGCCTTGTTGTTCCGCTTCGTCGTGGCCCGCCGGCTGGCCAGGATGCGGACACACTTTGAGCTGATCGCCACCCAGCCGGATGCAGCCGCCATGCAACCGGTTGAAGTGCGTGGCAACGACGAGATCAGTGCGTTGGCACGCGGCTTCAACACCATGGTTGAGAGAGTGCGCGATGCCCACACTTCTCTCGAGCAGCGCGTGGCGGACCAGACCGCGGGCCTGCGCCAGGCAAACGACGAAATGCAACGCGAAATCACGGAGCGCCAGCGGGCCGAGAAGGATGCCGCCGCCCGCGCGATCGAACTCGAGCAGAGCCGCCAGGCGGCCATGGGCATGATGGAGGACGCCGAGCAAGCTCGGAAGGTGGCCGAGGCGGCGCGGGAGGAGCTGCGGCTCCAGGGTGAAGCCCTCGCGGCGGCGGCCAACGCCATCGTGATCACTGATCGGAACGGCTGCATCGCCTGGGTCAATCCCGCCTATACGGAACTGACCGGCTATGCGTCAGATGAGGTGGTCGGCCAGAATCCGTTTGCGCTCAAGAGCGGTAGGCACGATGACGCGTTCTACCAGGATCTCTGGGAAACAGTGCGCGCCGGCAACGTGTGGCACGGCGAGATCGTCAACCAGCGGAAGGACGGGGGTTTGTATACCGAGGAGATGACCATCACGCCGGTGAAGGACTTGCGCGGGGCGATCACGCATTTCATCGCCATCAAACAGGACATTTCCGAACGCAAACGGGCCGAGGAGCGGGCCGCCCGATTCAGTCGAGTCCTTGAAAGCACGCTGAACGAGATCTACCTCTTCAATGCCGAGACGCTTCGGTTCATCGACGTAAACCACGGTGCCCGAAAGAACCTGGGATACTCGATGGAGGAGCTGCGCTGCCTCGACCCGCTGGACTTGAAACCGGAGTTCACGGCTGAGTCGTTTGCGGAGCTGGTCAAGCCGTTGCGCACCGGCAGCCAGGAGCAGGTTCGTTTCACCACGGTTCACCGCCGGAAGGACGGCTCGCTGTATCCCGTCGAGGTTCATCTGCAACTGATGAGTGATGGCGCGCCGATCTTCGTCGAGATGGTTCTCGATATCACCGAGCGTAAGCAGACCGAAGAGGCGCTGGCCAAGGCACAGCAGGCCGCGGTGCAGGAGGCCACCAAGCTGCGTTCGATGATCGGGGGCATGGATGAAGGCATTGTGGTGGCTGATGCCGATGACATCATCACCGAGGTCAACCAGTGGTTCCTTGACAAGGTGGGTATGAAACGCCACGACATAGTGGGCAAGTCGCTTTGGGATTTCCACCCCGACACGGAAGGGACGGCTCGTGTGCGGGCCGCCCTGGATACCTTCCGCGGCGGGGAGTCGCGCCAGACGCATGTCGTCAACCGGGAGCTACTAGGCATGCAATTGTCCCTGCGCGCGCAGCCCATCTTTGAGCACGACAAATACCAGGGCGTCATTCTGAATGCCGTCGATGTAACCCATCTGGTAAGAGCTCGACAGGCCGCCGAGGCTGCCAGCCGGGCCAAAAGCGAGTTCCTGGCCAACATGAGCCACGAGATCCGCACGCCCATGACGGCCATTCTGGGATTCGCCGACGTCTTACTTGAACACGACCACATCAAGGATGCTCCTCCCGAAAGGATCGAGGCTACCGAGACGATCAAGAAGAACGGCGAGTACCTGATCAGCATCATCAACGACATCCTCGACTTGTCCAAAGTCGAGGCCGGCAAGATGTGCATGGAGCAGATTGCCTGCCACCCATGCAAGCTCATCGCCGAGGTGGCCTCGCTTGTAAAGGTGAAGGCCGATGGTAAGAGCTTGTCCTTCAACATCGAGTATGTCGGGGTGGTCCCCGAGACCATTCAGACCGACCCCACGCGTTTGCGGCAGATACTACTCAACCTGGTCGGCAACGCCATCAAGTTCACCGAGATCGGCGGTATTCGGTTGATCACCCACTTTCACGAGGACCCGGACAAACCGGTCATGCATTTCGACGTGCTGGATACCGGCATCGGCATGACCGCCGAGCAGATTACCCGGCTGTTCCAGCCGTTCACACAGGCTGACGCCTCCACAACGCGGCGGTTCGGCGGTACGGGGCTGGGTTTGACCATCAGCAAACGCTTTGCCGAGATGCTCGGCGGGGATATCAGCGTGGTCGAAACCGAGTTGGCCGTGGGGACGCGGATGCGCGTAACCGTGGCCACGGGTGCGCTGGATGGGGTGCGGATGATCCACGATCCCATGTCGGCCACCGTGGTGGCCAGCGAGGCCGGCAAGGTGAGCGCCTACCAACTGGGCCTGCAAGACTACCGCATCCTGCTGGCCGAGGATGGTCCCGACAATCAGCGACTCATCGCCCATGTGCTGAGGAAGGCGGGCGCGGACGTGACAGTCAAGGAGAATGGGAAGCTCGCGATGGAGGCGGCCTTGATGGCACGTGATGAGGGCCGCCCATTCGACGTGATCCTGATGGACATGCAGATGCCGGTGATGGACGGGTACGAAGCAACGGGCTTGCTGCGGCGGAAGGGCTACACCGGCCCGATCATCGCCCTGACCGCCCATGCGATGGCCAGCGACCGGCAGAAGTGCATCGACGCCGGCTGTGACGATTACACTACCAAGCCGATTGAGCGGATGGTGATGATCCAGACGATTCGCGGATTCCTGCCGGATAACACGACATCGGCGACAGAACCTAAAGAGACTGTGGAAACCGAAACCACCTTGACACCTGCGAGTGACTAAGCCGTCGGGGCCGGTGAAGCCGTGGCAGGTTCCATAACGGGGGGAGGGTCGATCATTAGCGATTTGGCCGACGATCCCGACATGGCTGAGCTGAGCGAACGGTTCGTCGGCCACTTGCCCAAGCGGAGTAAGGCTACATCTGGCTACCGCGAACATGTCCGGTTGCGTTTGGCAGCAATCGGAGGCGCCTGGCGTTCATGCTCTGACTGCATTACTCACAGCAGCAGTCGCCGCCTCTGCCAAGCGCGCCGTTGATGACGGCAGCGGCGCAGCCGACGCCGGCCCTCACGCGTAACGCAGCCACGGGGCAGTTCCGCGCACAGGCCCCGCATTCCATACAGGCGTCCCGGTCCACGATACGCGCCGTGGCGTTCTCAACCACCAGCACGGCGTGGGGGCAGACCGTGACGCACATCCCGCAGCCGGTGCACGTCTCTTCATCAAGCTCAAGCGTCGCGACTCCGGGCAGGTATCTGAGCATGCGTATCCGTCTCCAGAAGAGGCGCTGGCGGAGAACCTCAGAAGAACCTCCCGACGATCCAGAACGCCAGCCCGATCACCGCCGCCGTGAACTGTGTAGGCCCCGCGGTCCGCATCTCCCGCTTGACCCCCGAGAGAGACGTATATGTGGAGGCTCCGGTGAAGTTCATCGCCAAGAAGGCGCTTACCGCCGGCATCATCAGCAACCAGGACGCCGTCTCGAGTCGGCCGCCGGTTCCCTCCCACGGAATCCACCTCAACAGGACGACGCAACATGCCAACAGGATGCCGATCGTCGCGCCCTTGGACGAAAACGCCCGTCCGGGCAGCCATGGCAGCAGGATCGGTGTCACGGCACACCCGCCGAGAACCGACAAGAACAGCAGTAGCGCCGCCCGGGAACCGTGAGCCAATGCCCGTGCGGAGTCATATCCGTCGCGACTCAGACCGGAGAAAATAAACAAACAGGCTACCGCGAAAAGAGTGTATTTCAAGGCTTGAACGAGCTCGAGTGGGATGATCACCAGACGGTCCCGGAGGTCGAATCGTACCCGCCGCATCTCCGGCGTCGCTTGCATCCCGGCCTCGAGAAAGGCGCGAGTGTCTTTGGCGCGCACCGGCCCGTAGACGACGCGAAAACCGCTGCGCTTCCTGACCTCGTGCGCGGCCACACCGGGTGCGCCAAGCTGCGGGGTAATCAGTGTGCGGTGGGCGACCACACTTGCGAGCGCCGTCACCTCGATCTGGTCAATTATTTCACCGGTGCCGAAGGTTCCTTTGCCCGCCGCGCACCAGACATTGACGCCCTTCGTGTCGAGGACAAGAATCCAGGCTGCCAGCCCGTCAAGTTCCCGCCGCAGGTAGTCGAAGGATAGCTTGTAATTCGCGGATGCCAACACTGGGGAGTCCTGCGTGGGCTGGCCGACCGCGTACAACCCCGGCGGGATGGCATAATCCATCCGACGGATATTCAGCCGTACCCGTGCGGCGCCGCGGCGGTCCCTCGACGAGAGTTTTGTTGCCACCTGCGGTACCTTGCCGGCGGGTGTATCGAGCCAGCCCACAATCCAGGGGAGATCGCCGAGCGCGCGCGGAGCAGGCGGATTCGCGGGACCGAGGGGGAGAGCCCGTTCTGTGGGAGTAGGATTTGTGCCGCAAGCATTCACGACAGTCTCTCCGGGAAGTCGCTTCATACCGTTGCCAGCAAGTAAAACCCTACAGCAATCAGAACAACTCCGGCTATGGTCTTGATGACGGCCGCGGCGCGCTGCGAGGCCTCCTTCAACTTCCCAAAGCCTGCCTGCAACCCGACGAGGACGGCGGCGAACGGCAAGCTATAACCCACTCCGAAAGCGGTCAGCATCCCCGCGCCCCACAAGGCCTTGCCCTGTAGGGCCGCGACCCCGAGCGGCACGCCCAGCAGCGGGTTGCAGCAGAGCGTGCAGGTGATGCTCGTCCCGCCCACGGCAAAGCCGAAGATGGACGCGCCCAGAGGCCCGTTGGGCGTGGAGCGTTTCCTCAAGCCGAGTCTCGGCAGACGGAACGGCAGTTGCCCCAGGGTTGCCAGTCCGAAGAGCACGGCCACCAAGCCGCCAAAGATCTTCCAGTAGCTTCCCAGCTTGCTCCCGGCGATCTGGCTCACAAAGCCCGTGACCGCACCGAGAACCGCCAGTGCTGCCACGGTCCCGACCAGGAAGAAAACGCCGACGAGAATAGCAGCCCGGCGGCCGCCGTACTCCCCGGCCCCGGAATAGCCGGCGATCAAGCTGACAACGGTCGGGGTGCAACAGTTGCTTACCGCGACCAGCAAGCCCAAGAGAAACAGTGCGGGCAGGATCGCCAGGCTGAATTCGGGGGCATCAAGCATTGCCTCAATCCATTTCTGCACGGCTTGTCCTCCCAACTAATCGCCGCCCGAAGGGCAACAGCCCGAAGCTCCAGAACAGGAAGACGCCGGCGTCGAGGCAATCACAAACGCCTCCAGCAATTTCTTCTCGGTGATCTCGCCCGACACCGCCTTCGCTCCGCGGCCCTTTCCCAACGCAATCACACAGGGAAGCGAGGCGACGGAGAACTGTTTCTGCAACTGCGCGTGCCCGTCGGCATCTTTGGGCAGCGTGATCGAGTCCACGCTCCTCTTCTGCCGGAGGATCGTCATCTCCGCCAACTGAATCTGACTCGAAATCTCTTGGGCAAGCTCCCGATCTTCGCCCGGCAGCAGGACAAAGATGACTTCGTTCTCCGCCGCCAGTTTCTTGAGGGCCGGAACGGACTCCACCACTGGACCGCACCAGGCGGCGGTTGCATCTGGCGGGCTCCAGCCCACCTCGAAAATGTCATCGACGGCGCCAGCGTCGGTGGCCTGTCCTTGCGCGGATGTCATGGTCGGCTGATCGGATGCTTCGTCTCCAGACTTCATCAGCCCATGGGCCAACACTGCCAACGCCGCACCCACGACCAGCAGGAAGACCACCGTTTTGCCGTACTTCGAGGCTCCCGTGGCTGGAGCGCAGCATTCCCCGCCGGTGCTCGATGGCGTTCCGCACTCGGATGCCGACGTCGCGGGACCGCAGCACGATGGTGCGCCCTCGGAAGGGCCGCGGCAACTTGCCCGATCTTCAGCGGTTTCTTCGTTCATCTTTCCATCCTGCTCGATTCCGACGGATTGAGCCGCCGATTCTTATCCTGACCCGGCTGCGTCCTGCAACGGAATGATGGCTCCATCGACGAGGCGCAGTGTTCTCTTCGCCCGCTCAGCCGCAAGCGGGTCATGCGTGACCACCACGATCGTGCGGCCCTCGGCGTTCAGTTCGGCTAGGAATTCAATGACTTGCTGCCCGGTCTCTGGGTCGAGGTTGCCGGTCGGCTCGTCCGCCAGGATCACCTTCGGGTCGTTTGCCAGCACGCGCGCCAGCGCCACACGCTGCTGCTGACCAACACTCAGCTCCGAGGGCTTGTGGTGCCGCCGGTCGCCCAGGCCGACACGCTCCAGCAGCGCGGCCGCGCGCGTTTCCTGTTCCCGCGAAGCGACTCCGGCCAGGTAGAGCGGGACTTGCACGTTCTCCTGTGCGGTCAGGTACGGCACCAGGTTGAATTGCTGAAACACGAAGCCGATGTTCCGGCGACGCAACCGAGCGCGCTCGTCCGGCGAGAGGTCGTAGAGCGACTGCGTCTCAAACAGCACTTTACCGCTGGAGGGTGAGAGCATGCCGCCCAGCATCAGCAGCAGCGTGCTTTTACCGCTGCCGCTGGGACCGACGACGGCGACAAAATCGCCGGCGGGGATATCGAACGTTGCATCGCGCAAGCCGGTGACCGCGGTCTTGCGATGGTTGTAGATCTTGGTAATGGCTTCGGTCCGCAGCACGGCTACACCTCCTGGAATGTCGCGCAGGGATCGAGCCGGGCCGCACTGCGCGCCGGCAGGCAACTGGCCAGCAGCGCCACGCCCACCGAAAGTCCGACCGCCAGCAACACGAGCATGGGCATCGGCAGCACAACAATCCCCGCCACCCGGGGGCCGAGTATGACCGCCATCGCTGTACCCAGAAGGAAGCCACCGATACCGCCGGCCAGACCGAGCAGCAGCCCCTTGAGCAGGAACATGCGCACGATCAGGCCGGAGCTCGCGCCAAGGGCCATCAGTGTTCCGATTTCGCGGCGACGCTCGAAGACGTTGGCGTACATGTAGTTGGCAATACCGGCCACACCCACCAGGACAATGATCCCGATGAAGATCATCGACAACCGCGACATCATGTGGTTCGTCCTGACCTGCGTATCGACGACCTGCGTAACCGTCACGACCTTGGCGTCCGGCAGCAGCTTGTTGATCTTCTGCACCAGCCCGCCGGAGATCTCCTGGCAGCAGCCGACGATCTCGATCGCGTTGATCACCGGCCCCTTACCGAGCATTTCCTGCACGGTGTGCAGGTGGGCGAACACGCGGGCGTCATCCACGGTGCCGGTTTGCGGCAGCACGGCGGAGACCGCGAACGTGCGATCGAGCACTTCGATGCTGTCGCCTTCCCCCAAGCTCAGCAGATCCGCGACGTCGAAACCGATCAGGGCTTCGTCCGGCGCCAGGTCGTCCACCACGCGTTGTCGCACGAGCGTTTCCTGCGCCGGCGGCTTGAACACGTCGGGTACGTCCGCCACGTCGCCGCAACCTTCGAGCGGGCGGGCG
Source organism: Planctomycetota bacterium (assembly GCA_043820985.1). Taxonomy (GTDB): domain Bacteria; phylum Planctomycetota; class Phycisphaerae; order UBA1845; family Fen-1342; genus JAAYXS01. The sequence goes on along the minus strand of JBDRDH010000143.1, from coordinate 64,852 downwards.
AAGATGCCGGCGCCCTGCCAGGCCGCTTTGGCCTGAAACTCGCTCTTGGGCAGGATGCCGGTCAGCGTGAACCGCCGGCCCCGAATCTCTACCGCCGCGGACAGTTTCGGCGAGAGATTGTCGAGCCCCTGAAGGTCGGAAAGTGCCAGCGTCGTGACGTATTCCTCCGGGATATCGTCGTTCTGCATGTCGGCGCTGTAGTAGTCCTGCACCGAAGCGGACTTGGGCAGTACGAGGATGTTCGCACCGAGCGCGTCGAGTTCGCGGGCGACCGCCTTCTCGGAGTAGAAGGTGATATTCTTGATCGAGACAACGACCGCGATGCCCAGCAGAATGGCGACGAAGCTGGTCGCCAACTGGCTCTTGCGCTCGAACATCTCGCGCCAGACGAGCTTTCGAAGTTGCACGGTGTTACCTCAGGCTAGGGCTTCTTCTCGCCAGACTTCTGGCCTCCGGCAGGCTTTCCGGCGGGCTTCTTCGGGGCGGGGCAGCAACCACTCTTGGGATCACACCCGGAGCCTGCCTTCTTCGTTGCGGCGACAATGTCCGCTTTGTTCGTCACGCCGGTGAATGTTGCAATCGATCGCCCCGGCGGGGCCATCAGAACCGTGACGGCCTCCTCCGTTTCGGGACTGACGCGTAGCTTCTTCAGAAAATCGGCCTCTGACTCATCGGTGGGATCAACTGAGACGATTGCGGTTTGGGCGGTATACAGTTGGTCCGCCTTGAACTCGTTGACACCCTGCATGGCTTCTTCATTGTGCACTGTTTGATCGTTCTGAATGCACACCAGCACCATCTTGCCCTCCTGAAGCGATTTTAGGCACTGCGCCTGGCACGGACTGACAAAGGCCTGCTCAAGCTGCTTCTCATTGAAGTTCCGCGTGAAGCCGCGTGTGACGGCGCCGTTCGGCGCCAGCGCCAGGATCAGCGGCATCGGCGCGCGGCTGACCTTGAACCTGTTCATGATCGCCTTCTCCAGTGGATCGGTCACATCGACAGCGATGAATTCGGCCTTCTCCGGCATCTCCTCGACACCGGACTCCAGCGCGGCACGCATCGTCTGCGTACGTTCATCGTTAGCGCGGAAAAAGAAGACAAAGGCGTACTTGTCCGCCTTGGCGACGCGGTCGATCGCGACAATACCGAGCTCCTGCTCCGCTGAGGACGTCTGCTCCTGCTGGGCCATCGCCTCGGCGGCGGCGGCGTCCGTTGTCTTACCGGCACCGGGCGACTGCCCGAGTGCCGCCGGTGATGCCACCAGCGCTACCGCCAGAACGACCGTCAACCTGCTTGTCTGCGCCCACTTTCGATTCATCTCGTTGCTCCTCTCGCGGCGTGCTGACGCACCTGACTGCTCTCGCTCAAACGCACATGTCAGTGCGCCGCCGCACCTTTCAGAATGTCCGGGCAGCTTGGCTGCTCCTTTCCGTCCTCAACGCACAACGACCGTATCGCTCCTTGGCGCGGTGCGACGCCTTTCCGCACAGAGCGGTCCGCACAGGCCGCCGCTGCGCTGCAGCCTCTTCAGCGCATCCAGATCCGCCGCGGCCTCTGGCAGTTCCCTCCGTGCCGATTCCAGCCAGGCCACGATCCAACGCTGTGTTTCGCCTTGGGGTTCGGCCAGGGAGTAATACATCCACATGCCTTCGCGCCGGTCCGATACGAGCTCAGCCTGCCGTAAGACGGCCAAGTGGCGCGAGGCTTTGGGCTGGCCAATATCGAGCACCTTCGTGATCTCGCAGACACAGAGCTCGCCGCCGCTGAGCAAGCTCAGAATCCGCAGCCTCGTTTCGTCCGCGAGGGCTTTGAACAGCTCTATCGTTCTGTGCATCCCGGGGTTCCTTAGAGTTATATGGATATTCGCATAAACCGATATAGTATCGGAAGCGGAGACTCAGTTCAACAGCACGGACTGCGAAAGGTCGCAGGTTTCCTGGGATTATTTGCTGCCCGGTCTTCAACGCCGGCTGAGGGCGGAAAGTTGGTAACCAATTGCAAGAAAATGATTTATGATTCATAAGATGCCGGGCCTGGCGGTGGACACAAGGACCGAGGCTGGCGATCGGTCCCCCCTTTACAGGCTGCCGAGGGCCATGATGTATCTCGACGCTGTTGCAAGCATGGTAGCAGCGAGCATCCACTTAATCATCTTCGCTGGCGCGCGCTTCTGACAGCGCGCTCCGAGGTACATGCCGATCGCTCCGCCGATCCCGAAGAGGGAGCCCAGCATCCAGTCCGGGGCAACTGAGATGCTTGGGAAGAACGGTGCTAGAACCTGGTAGGACGCGACCCCGACAATGGACGTCACAAAAGTCCCCATCAACGCCGCCCCGGCCACCGTGTAGACGGGAAGGCCGAAGAGCGATACGAACAAGGGTGCAATGATGGCTCCGCCACCGATGCCGTACACGCCACCGGCGATGCCGACGACGCCGCTGAGAAGGAAGACACCGCAGGTTGAGACTTCGTAATGCTCGCCGTAAAAGTCGTAGCCGATGCGTCGGGGATCGAAGCGGGTGACGGTCGTTACTGGGAGTGCTTGCGTTTTTTTGGCTAGGGAGATTGTACTTCTCTCGCGATGCTGGCGAACAAGCTCCTGGAACCGCCTCTCCGCCGATGCCGTGTTCGTGTCAGGCGGCGGCTTGCCAAGCAGATCGCGGACCATTCGCACTCCGATGTACAACAGCACGAGTCCAGCGAAGACCTTGAAATGTCTGGGGTCCGGCAGGTATGCGACGCGCAGGATTGCGCCGATAATCACGCCCGGCAGTGTTCCGATGATGACTGCCCAAGCGAGCGGCCACACCATGCGGCCCTCACGCCAGTAGCGATACACACCACTAGGAATCGCCACAATATTGAATACGTGGTTCGTGGCGCTGACGCCCGGACTTGTATAGCCGAGCATGGACACCTGGAAAGGTAGTAATAGAAACGCTCCCGAAACGCCGCCCATGGAAGTGAAGAACGAAATAACGAAGGCGACAAGAGGCGGGAGCCACACTGGGGTCTCGATGCCAGCGGTTGGGAAGAACATTCAATGTGCCTCCGTCGGTAGGGCCTCACCTGCCCGCAGGGCATGATGGCTGCCATCGGTTCTACGCCGGGGCCTGGCTAACACTGGACGGCAGGGTAAAGTACTTCCGCTGGAAGTACAGCGCCACGTTCACCAGGCTGATCAGGACCGGCACCTCGACCAGGGGGCCAATGACGGCCGCGAACGCGACGCCGGAGCCGATCCCGAAGACGGCCACGGCCACTGCGATCGCGAGCTCGAAGTTGTTGCTGGCCGCCGTAAAGGCGATCGTGGTCGTCTTGCCGTAGTCGGCCCCGAGCTTCTTGCCCATCCAAAAAGACACCAGGAACATTACGACAAAGTACACACACAGCGGGATGGCGATCCGCACGACGTCCAGCGGCAGTTGCACGATGAACTCGCCTTTGAGCGAGAACATGACCAGGATCGTGAACAGCAGGGCGATGAGCGTGATCGGCGAGATCTTCGGGATGAACTTCTGCTCATACCACGCGCGATTCTTGACCTTGAGCAATACGAACCGCGTGATCATCCCCGCAATAAACGGGATGCCCAGATAAACGAACACGCTCTTCGCAATCTCGCCGATCGTGATCCCCTCCACATCCACACCTTCCAGGCCGAACAACGGCGGCAGGATTGTGATGAAGAACCAGGCGTAGACCGAAAAGAACAGCACCTGGAAGATTGAGTTGAACGCGACCAGGCCGGCGGCGTACTCGGTGTCGCCCTTGGCCAGGTCGTTCCAGACGATGACCATGGCAATGCAGCGAGCAAGCCCGATCATGATCAAGCCAATCATGTACTCGGGATAGCCGTTGAGAAAGAGGATGGCTAGCAAAAACATCAGGATCGGCCCGATGACCCAGTTCTGGACCAGCGATAGGCCCAGAATCTTGAAGTTGCGGAACACGTCGCCCAGCTCTTCGTACTTCACCTTCGCCAGCGGCGGATACATCATCAGAATCAGGCCGATCGCGATCGGGATGTTGGTCGTGCCGACCTGAAAGCGGTTGATGAAGCTCTCGATTCCGGGAAAGAAGTAGCCGCCGAAGACCCCGATGGCCATCGCCAGGAAGATCCACAGCGTCAGGAATCGATCGAGGAACGAGAGCCGCTTACGCCGTACCGGCGGCACCGGGGCGTATTCAGGGTCCATCAGCATTCTCCATCACCGAGGAGTGGCTCACGGCGCGCACCGCCCCCGCGGCAGCTTCCGCAGTCGCTTCAGATCGTCCTTCAGAACATTCAGGTCTCGGAGGCAAGTGCGGACGCAGTCGAGCAGCGTGCGCTCCAAACCCGCGGGCTTCTTCGTCACCGCATAGTATTTCCATTTTCCATCCCGCCGGACGCTGACCAGTCCGGCCCGTCGCAGGTACGCCAGATGTCGTGACACCTTCGGCTGGATCTCGTCAAGCACCTCACACAGGTCGCAGACACACAACTCGCGCTCCAGGAGCAGGTTCAGCAGGCGCAGACGAGTCGGGTCGGCGAAAGCGCGGAAAAGGTCGGGTGTCATGGTGAGCGTGGTAGACATATACGCCTAAGCGTATACGAGTCGGGCTCCATGTCAACCATGCCATCAGAGCCAGCGCCCGGATTGGGTGCGGTCTGTGACAGATCGGCCCCCCACCAGCCGAGACAACCACCGGCAATGGAGTGGGCTACACCCACGATGGCACTGAAAGGGGCGCGGGCAGCCAAAGGGTGTCTGATCCTCCGCGGACCAGGAGGTGGCCGGCCAGGTCAACGTGGCCCCGTGGCGCTCTGAGGAATACGTGGGGCAGACAGAAGAGTAGCTTTCGGGCGCCTCCTTCCGGCGTCGGCGCGAGTTGAAGACCCACATCGGCTTAATGGCAGGCGAGGCAGTCGATCGTCGTTAGATCGTGACGCACGTAATGGCGGAGGGAGTGTTCCGCGCCATGGCAGCGGATGGCGCAATACCCGCGGTCCTGGCCCGCGTTGATCCAGAAAGAGCTGGCGCCATCATAACCGTCAAGGAACTCGATATCGTAGCCGCGGGCAACCGGATAGGCGAAATCGATGAGCCCCGGCTCTTCGACCTCAAAGCCCGCGTGCACGTCGTGGCAGATGATGCAGGGCGACGCGTAGTCCACTACGTGATTACTATGCCGGTTCTGAAAGGCGTTCATTTGGTAGAGGACGCGATTTTCGATATGGCACTGCCAGCAGGCGGCATAGTCGTCAGTGCCTGGTAAGTATTCGTTATAATCGGCGACGACGTACGATGCTCTGAGCATGGCGAGATGGGGCGAACCATGGACCCGGTGGCAATGCCGGCAACTGTTGCCGCCCGTCGTGGTGTCGTGCGTTGTGCCGATGAACGCGGACTTATCGTATCCGGTACCCGGTGCCGCGGGCGGAAATGACACACCCGGGGGCGTCGTTCCATCATGGCACGTGAGGCAGAACGCCTCGCCGGTGCCGAGCCACGTGTCGCCGCTGTCCGGATCGCGCAGTGGTGTCGCCGTGTTGAGCGTGTGAGGGTCGTGACAGCTCAGGCACTCCACCCGGGAGCCGTCGGTCTGATCCAAAGCGCTGACGTTGTGGTGGGTCGGGAATTCGAACTGTGATTGGATGTCGCTGGCACCCGGCCCGTCGGCATCGTGGCAGGAATAACAAAGTCCCTCCTCTTCACGCAGCGGATCCCCGGGGACGCCCGGCTGTGAGGCGTCCCACGGTGCCAGCAGGCTGACCTTTAACGATCCATGCCCGGATGCGTGACAGCCGAACGTCGCGCCGTCGCCGAAGCAAGTGGTCGGGCTCGCGCTATGTGAAGCCGCGGACCACAGGTCGGCGTCGATCGGCGGAGGCGTACGCCCGTCGGAGAACGGGGTCGTGCCGCCGGCGCCGTCGGTGTCGTGACACGCCAGACAGAACGGCTCCAGCCGGGCGGCTTCGTTGGCGTCACTCAGCGGGTCGCCGCTCAGTTCGATGACCTCCGCCGGGTCGTCCGGATGGTCGACATTTCGCAAGCGCACGCTCCCCGCTGGGTGGTTGCTGATCTCATGGCACACCACACAGTCTCCGTCGGTCAGAGAGGACGAGTCTACGTGGTGCGTGACCAGAGCGAATTCGTCCACGATTGGCCGCCGTCCCCCTTGCGAAAAAACATGGCAGGCGATGCAGGACGTGCCGCCGGTGGGGATGAAGCCGCTCTCGTGGTCGTGGCAGGCGGCACAGTCGCTGCCTGCGTGATGTGGAATGCCCGTGCCGTCGTGGCGGTGGTGACGCGTATCCGTGTGGCAGACCTGGCAGACGCCGTCGTTGGCTCCGACGCCGTCACTGAAACTGCCCGGCCCCGTGCGGGCCGTGAACACGACCGGCTTGTCCACCGCGAGCGTGCGGTTGTAAATCACATCCGTGACCAGCGACAGGTTTACGTTGTTCGGTTCGTGGACGGCGTGGCACTCGGCGCAGACCGGATTCCAGTCTGTTCCGGTAGTGTGACAGGCGATCGGCTCGCCATCGTCGTGACAGGCCGTACAGAAGTCGGTCAGTTGGGCCGGATCGGCGGTGACGACGAAGACCGAAGATGGCTGGTTGGGATCGTCCCACAACCGCACGTCACCCTGCTGGTGCGCGCTCAGCTCGTGACAGACGAGACAATCGCTGTCGCTGAGCACGTCGTCGGCGAGATGATGCCCGCCACTGCCGTCGGCATTGACCACCGCCGGTCGCGTGCCCTGGGGCGCACTGTGACAGGCGACGCAGGACGTGCCGCCGGTGGGGATGAAGCCGCTCTCGTGCGGATGACAGGTGGTGCAGTCCGCTCCTTCGTAGTGTGGTGCACCGGTGCCGTCGTGGCGGTGATAGCGTGTGGTGGTGTGGCAGACCTGGCAGACGCCGTCGTTGGCTCCGACGCCGTCACTGAAACTGCCCGGCCCCGTGCGGGCCGTGAACTCAACCGGTTTGTCAACCGTGAGTGTGTAGTTGAAGATAGTCTGACGAACGAGAGCGAGACCGTCGGCGCTTGTGGCGTGTACGTCGTGGCACGCCGTGCAGGATGGGGACCAACCGGACATCGTGGTGTGGGCAACAAAGCGGGCGCGGGTGTGGCACGCGCTGCAAAGCAGAGCGACTTTCTCGGTCTCTGTCGGATCGCGGGCCGGATCACTGCTCAGAACGATGACATCATCGGGTGAAGTCAGATTACGCAAGTGTACGGACCCGAGTTCATGCTTTTCTGAGTCGTGGCAGATGTGACAATACGTGCTCGTTGGCGAGACAACTTCACCGCCATGCGAGCTGACCCACACCGCGGGATCGTGGCACGACAGACAATCCGCGGGGTTGCCGTCAAATGCTGGGTCGTCCGGGTCCGCGGGCGGGTTGGGCTGGTCAGTGCTAGAGGCGTCGTCGCCCGGCGTGGTGGTGTCCGCCGGACCGTCGTCGGACGGTGGCGCCGGTTCCAGGTTGGGGGGGCACCCGCAAAACAAGACGAGTACGGCTAAAGTTATCGGGCTTAGACGCCACATCCCTCGGAAAGTCAACGCTCTACGTGGCTCTCGCAACACAGGATGGTACTCCGTGCGAATCTGTTCCATGCGGTAGTCTTCTCAGTATACTTCATAGTATACGAATAACACACCTGGCGAGAGTGAATAGTTGCACACGGCGGTACAAGTAATCCGTGCTGAAAGCGCCTGTAAACCGTCTGCAAACAATGATCCCGCGGGTGCCTGATTACGGTTCGCCGTTGCGAGACGCGTCACCGAGATCGCGCTGGCCCCAGGCGGCGATGATCGCGGGATCCACACCAATGGCGTCGGTTGGCGGCGCGTGGGAATCCAAGTGGCGCTGAGCATGCGGGCCGATCCGGGGCCAGCGGCGGCGCAACACGCGTTCGGCCCAGGCGCGCAACTGCTCGGCCTGGATGCTGTCACCCAACTCTTCGTTGAAACGTCCGATCTGGTATTCGAGATTGCCGGCGATGTGGCGGTCGTAATACTCCAGATCCCAAACGCACAGTGAACCATCGAAGCCGGCGGCCACGAGCGTCTTGCCGTCCGGCGTGAAGGACACCGACAGCGCGTCGGCGCCGCCGAACGGCTCGAGCGTGAGTATGTTTCGACGCTCGCTCAGATCCCACAGCATCACACTGCCGTCACCGGAACAGGTGGCCAGGATGTTCATGTCTGATGGCCGGAAGGCGACACCCCAGACGACGGATTTGGATTCTCCCAAGCGTGCTTCGAGCTGGCGGGTTTCGAGATCCCAGATTTGGAAATCGTAGCTCCAGCCTCCGACAGCCAACTTCCGCCCGTCAGGGCTAAAACCAACCGTCCATGGCGCATAGCCGCACGCCAACGTGCCCAGGGGCTCCCCGGTCTCCGTCCAGAGGGCCACCGTATCGCCGCGCTGAGTGGTTGCGATCATCCGGCCGTCCGAGCTGAATCGGGCCGCGAGCACCTCGCTTCCCAATGAGGGCAGCGTCGCCAACACATCGCCCGTTCCAACGTCACGAAGTTGAACGGTCTGGTCCGGACGCGTCACGGCCATCAGTTGGCCGTCCGGACTGAAAGAAAGCGACTGTCCGGTGGTGACGTGGACTCCCTCAAATGAATACGTGCGCGTCCCGGTGGCCAAGTCCCAGACCTGAACGACCCCGTTGGCGCCGCAGGTGGCTATTATCTTGCCGGACGGGTGAAAGTGGGCCGACGACCAACGCCACGTCGGGCTCGGCAGTCTGGCGAGCAGCCTGCCGGTGGCGGTCTCCCATAAGCGAACTTGGTCGGTGTCGTCGCCACAAGCGATGACACGGCCGTTGGGGCTGACCGAGGCGACCCCTCTATTCGACTTGCCACCCAGTCGAATCTGACCGGCGTCGATCGAGATGTCTGTGGCGCGGATCGGCCCCCCTTCGAAGCCGGCCACGACAATCCGGCCGTCAGGACGCATACTGCCGCCAGTGACGCCATACGTTACAATCGGCTGGTGTTCGCCAGTGGCCAGATCCCATCGGTCGATTCGATACCACCCGCCGGAGAGAAGCGTCTCGTCGTCAGGCCCGAAGGCCAGGTACCTCACGTGTCCGTTGGTGGGCGTGCCCAAGGTCTCCGCAGAGGGCGGATCGGTTAGATTCCAGAGCTTGATGACCCGGTCGCGGTTTCCCGAGGCCAGCTTCCGGCCGTCGGATGATAGTGCCAGAGCTACGGTTGCGCGTGCAGGGTCCACTAGCGTCGCGGTTGACGGCCCCGCAAGCCCTTTCCAGAGCTTGATCGTTCCGTCGTACGAAGAGGTGGCCAAGATCCCGGCGCCGTGGTTGAAGCACACGGCACCGAGAGGTGCCTGATGCTCCACCAGCACATTGGCACACACACCCGTCGCGACGTCCCAGACACGTACGGTCGTGTCCTCGCCACCTGAAACCAGGTGCCGCCCGTCTGCTGCGAAATCCACCGCGTGGACCGGACCATCGTGCCCTCGTAGCGTGCGCAGCAGTTCGTATGTCGTCGCATCCCACACCATGACCGTTCCATCAAGACCCGCGGCAGCGATCCAGCGACCATCGGGGCTGTAGGCTACGGAACGCGTGGCATCACCGGGCCCCTTGAGGTCGGCGACGGGCTGAAACGTCTCAGCATTCCATACCTTGACGGTGCCATCTACGCTACAGCTTGCGAAGGTCCGTCCGTCCACGGCGAAGGCACTGTCGTATAACTCAAGGCTGTGACCGGTAAACGCAGCCAGGCTGGGATTCTGCGAATAGAGCTCCCACAGCGCCCAGTACGAGTGGTTCGATTGCGGACTGGTCAGGTGCTCGCGCCAGATCAGGTTTTCCGCACCCAGGAAGTACCCGGCACGTGTGTGCAACCGCCCTCGCTCGATGTTGCTGGTAGTGAGCGCGGTGGCGAGTCCGTCGGCCAACTGCCGATTCCGGTTGGCCTGAATGGATGAGACGATCCCGAACGCAGCCAGCAGCACGAACAACAGCGCACTAGCGGCCGCCAAGCCCCGATAACGCGCCACCGTCTTTCGAAGTACGTAGAAGGCCGAATCGCGTTTGGCCTCGATCGCCTCGCCGCGCAGATGTCGCCGGATGTCAGCCGCGAGATCGGACGCCGACTGATAGCGTCGTGCCTTGTCTTTCTCCAGCGCTCGGGCGACGATGATCTCGATCTCGCCGCGTAATGTTCTATCGACCGAGCCAAGGCGTCGCGGCTCTTCCTCGCGTACCTTGCGGACGGCCTGAGGAATGGAGAGGTCGTGCACGTCGTGTGGCAGTGACCCGCTGAGCAGTTCGTAGAGGATCACGCCCAGCGCATACACGTCCGAGCGCGTGTCCAACTCTCTGGACTCAGCGCTCACTTGTTCCGGGCTCATGTACGGAATCGTGCCGATGAGCTGACCGACGCCGGTCTGCATGGTGATCGTCTGCATGTCGGCGTCGGTTACTCGGGCCACGCCGAAGTCCAGGATCTTTGGCTGCCCGGACTCGTCCACCAGGATGTTGCCGGGCTTGAGGTCGCGATGGATCACGCCCTTCTGATGGGCGTGCTGCACCGCGTCGCAGATGCGGGCCACGAGTTCCAGTCGCGCGCGCGTCCCGAGCCCGCGGCTGCGGGCGTGCTCACTGAGTGGTCCGCCGCGGATCAACTCCATCGCGAAGAAGGGCTGGCGAATTCCCACGCCCGCCGCGGTCGTGACCTCGGCTACCCCCGCTTCGTGGATTTGTGCGATGCCGGGGTGTTGAAGCTGCCCGAGCACGTCAGCTTCCTGCTGGAAGCGCCGCAGCAGGTGACCGGCCGCCAGGCCGGGACGGATCACTTTCAGTGCCACACGCCGCCAGGGTTGTTCCTGCTGGGCTTCATAGACCGTGCCCATGCCACCCTCGCCGATCATCCGGATGATCTCATAGCGCCCGATGCGCCGCGGCAACTCAAGTGACTGTGTCGGCACGACGGCTGCATCAGGAAAGACCGGCGTGCGCAGCCAGTCCCCGGCTCCGGCGTCGTCCCGGGCCAGCAGTCGTTCCACGAAGCTGCGGAGCTCGTCGTCCCCCGCACATTGCTCGGCAAGGACAGACGCGCGTTGCTCCGCGGGCAGGTCAGCCAGCACCTGGAAGATCGACTCGGCTTTCTGGAGGCGTTCGCCACGCATGGCTGGTCAACTCTCGGATGCCCGGTCTTCCAATTGGATAGACAGCAGGGCTCGGATGAACCGACACTCGCGTCGGATGGTCACTTCGGACACGCCGAGGGCCGCCGCCGTTTCCGCGTTGGTCAATCCGGCGAAGTAGCGCAGCTTGGCGATCCGGGCCTTGCGCTGATCGTCCTGCTCCAGGCGCCCAAGGGCCTCGTTCAGCGCGAGTATGTCGTCCGCAGGCGGTTCGATCGCCGGCTCGGCCTCCTCCAGGGCGACGCGTTTCCGGTCGCCACCATGCTTGAGGCGCTGCTTGCGCCGCGCCTGTTCCACGAGGATCTGGCGCATGGCCTCGGCGGCGGCGCCGAAGAAATGTCCGCGGCTGTTCCAACTCGGGGGGTCATCGCCGATCAGCCGCAGGTACGCCTCGTGAACCAGCGCCGTTGGTTGGAGTGTGTTGCCGGGCGGGACCTTGGCCATCCGGACCTGAGCAAGCTTACGGAGTTCGGTATAGACCAGCGGCAGCAACTCGGCGGCCGCCTGCACGTCGCCCGCGCTGGCGGCTTTCAGCACTTGCGTCACCATTCCCGCCGGTGGCTCGGCCATCCTGAAGAAACTCCATTTATTTTTTGACCGCTACGCCCGCCCGAAATCGAACTGATCCGTGACGGGCAGCATTGGCTCTGACGAACTCATCTACTACGGAAGCCGGTCAGAGCCCATTGTACCAGATTCGGGAACCTGTTTCTCGTCTCTGAGTGGCGGCGCGCTGCCGGTAAGGCGGCGCGGCGCCGGTCCGTATAACCACGACGGTCAAAGAGAAGGAGCAGGCAAGTGAAAGGACCGGTATCGATTACGCTTGCTACGGCACTCGCACTGGGCTGCGGCGCCAACATCGCCCGCGCGGACGCGCTCGGCACGGGATTCATGTATCAGGGCCAGCTCAGGGAATCCGGCTTCCCGGCCAACGGCGACTATGATTTTGTTTTCCGACTCTTCGACGCCGCGACGGATGGCGTGCAGGTCGACAGCGACTTCCCGGTGGAGAACTGGCCCGTGAGCGACGGTCTGTTCACAGTGCAGGTTGACTTCGGCGACAGCGCGTTCAACAGCGACGCCCGTTGGCTGGAGGTGGCCGTGCGGCCGTGGGACAGCAACGATCCGCACACGGTTCTTTCACCGCGCCAGCCGATCACCGCGGCGCCGGTCGCGCTGTACGCCCTCGACGGGCCCGGAGCCACCGGCTTCTGGGAAGCCGACGGCGACACCATCGTGAACACCAACTCCGGCTTCGTCGGCGTCGGCCGCAGCACGCCCATCGTTCCATCAACCGAGTTCTTCGGAGTACTGACGCCGACCGGCGACAATGCGTACGGCGGCATGCACATCCAAACGGAGGGTGCATCCGGCTGGCCGTACTATGGGTACTCGACGTCGAGTGGTGTCAAAGCCTGGACATATTTCGACACGGGGGCGAACAAGTGGCACCTGTACACCGGCGGCACACGTCTGACGGTCGACGGCAGCACGGGTAATGTCGGAATCGGGACGACCAGCCCCGCCTCCCTGCTGGAGGTGGAATCAATCACCGGGGCACACGGAATCAGTTCAACAACCTCGGCGATCCCCGTCGCGGCCTATCGTACGTCGACCAGCGGAACCTGGCCGGCCATTCACGCCGAGTGCGACTCGGAGTCTGCTGACGCTTCCGCCATTCGCGCCTACATCATGAGTACCTCGCCCGGATCCAGCTCGGTCGCCGTCAAGGGCGTTAATCACGGCACCGGCGGCGCGGGAATCGGTGTGATCGGCACGCAGGACGGCAGCGGTTACGGGGTCTATGGCTACACGCCGAGCGGACGTGGCGTCTACGGCTTGTCCACCAACGGCGTGGGCGTCTATGGCAGCGCCAGCGGAACGTCGGGCGAGTACTACGGCGTGTATGGCACTGCTCCCTACGCAGGTGTGTGCGGTGTCGCCGCGGGCGGAAGGTCCTTTTCCTATGGTGTCAGAGCCCTTGCCGAGCAAGCCGACACCAATACCAACTACGGCATATACGCGCTGGCCGAGAACGCCGCGGACTACAACTTCGCCGGCCGCTTCATCGGAATGGTCAGTGTCCTCGGACACCTTTCGAAGAGCAGCGGGTCGTTCGAGATCGATCACCCGCTCGATCCGGCGAACAAGTACCTGCGCCACTCGTTCGTCGAGTCGCCGGACATGATGAACGTCTACAACGGAAACGTGGTGACCGATGCGCGCGGCTATGCCGAGGTGACTCTTCCGGAGTGGTTCGAGACTCTCAACCGCGACTTCCGCTATCAACTCACCGTGATCGACGAGACCGACAACGACACGTTTGTGCAGGCCAAGGTGGTAAGCGGGATCCGCGACAATCGTTTCCGGGTTCGCACCAGCGCACCAGGGGCGATGGTCTCCTGGCAGGTAACCGGGATTCGGCAAGACCCGTGGGCCAATGCCCACCGCATCCAGGTGGAAGAGGAGAAATGCGAGAAAGAGCGCGGGTCGTATCTCCATCCGGAGCTGTACGGCCAGCCGAAAGACCGCCGGGTTGATCTGTGGCTCGAAGCGGCGGCCCAGCCAACTGAGAGAGGTGCAGAATGAAACGTCCGAGATTCACGATTTGCTGCCTGACGACAATCCTGCTGGGTGGACTTGCTTCCGCGGCCGCCCAGACCTTGCTCGGGAGCGAGTTCACCTATCAAGGCCAGCTCAAAGATGCCGGCATCCCCGCCGACGGGGACTACGATTTCGTTTTCCGGCTGTTCGACGCTGCCACGGACGGAGCGCAGGTCGACAGCGACTACCCGGTGGACGACTGGCCCGTCAGCGACGGCCTGTTCACCGTGCAGCTCGACTTCGGCGCCACTGCGTTCACCAACGAGGCCCGCTGGCTGGAAGTAGCCGTACGCCCGTGGGACAGCAACGATCCGCACATCGTGCTCGCGCCGCGCCAGCCGGTGACCGCGGCGCCGGTTGCGCTGTACGCGCTCGACGGGCCGGGCAGCGGCGGCTACTGGACGCTCAGCGGCGACCACATTTACAACAACAATGCCGGCGGCGTGGGGATCGGGACGACGATCCCCGCCTCCATGCTGGACGTGCGGTCTACCGAGGGCGCACACGGTGTTATGTCAGAGGTCCCGTGGATCGCCGTCTGGGCCCACCGCGCCAGCACGACCGGCACCTGGCCCGCCATCCACGGTGAGTGCGACTCGGAGGCCGCCAATGGCACCGCCATCCGCGGCATCATGACCAGCACTTCGCCCGGCTTGAGCTCTGCCGCCGTCCGCGGCGCCAATAGGGGTACCGAGGCCGCGGGCATCGGGGTGTGGGGTTCGCACGATGGCAGCGGTAACGGCGTCTATGGCTACTCGCCGGGCGGACGCGGCGTCTACGGTAGCTCCACCAGCGACACCGGCGTCTGGGGCTCCGGAGGCGACTGCGGCGGCTGCTTCGAGGACTCCAACCAGTCTGGCCACGCCCGCGTCGGGGACGGCGACAACGGGATTTCAGCATACGGAACACACGCGGGCGGCTTGTTCGCGGACTCCAACGACTCCGCCTTCACGTACGTCGGATACGGCGACTATGGGATTTACGCATGGGGAACGGAGGCGGGCGGCTACTTCAGCGACTCCGACGGCTCCGGCTACGCCTACGTTGGGTACGCCAACTACGGGATTGAGGCACATGGAACAGGCGCGGGCGCCTACTTCAACGACTCCGACAACTCCGCCTGGGCGTCCGTGGGGTCCAGCGCCTATAAAGTCGTCGGGAACGGAACTGTCTCCTTCGTCCAGAACCACCCCGACGACGAGGACAACGTGATCGTCTATGCGTGTCCCGAGGGGGACGAGGTCGCGACGTATACCCGCGGCACCGCCCGGCTGGTAAACGGTGAGGCCGTCGTTCCGTTGGGCGAGACCTTTAAGTGGGTCACCAATCCCGACATCGGCCTGACCGCCCATCTGACGCCGCGCGAGCACGCCGTGCCGTTGGCGGTCGTCGCGCTGACCACGGGGGAACTCATTGTCCGCGGTCCGGAAGACGGTCCGGAAGACGTCGTCTTCGACTACATCGTCTACGGCCTGCGGATCGGCTTCGAGGAGGTCAGCATCGTCCAGGAGAAGCAGCGCGAGGCTTACATCCCGTCGATGGCCGACCACCGCGAGCTCTACGAGCGTCGCCTGGAGATGAGGCAGTACAATGCCCTCGAACGGTTCGGCGCGATGCGGGCGGCCCTCGGCGAGGCCGGGCCGCTCGATCTGACTGCGTCGCACGCCCTGCGCGACGCGATCGTCGAGTTTGATCCGGCGGTGCATGAGCTGCCGGGCGTTGGGCGGCCGTCGCCCGACGATCCGGACACGGGCGACCAGCCTAACCGCCCCAGCGTGCCCGAGGGCACACCGACATCCGCGATCGGACGTTTCAATGAGACCCTCGTTCAGAAGGACAGCGAGATCGAAGCACTGCGCGCCCGCCTGGACGCGCTCGAAGCACTCGTCGCTGAACTGACGAACACCGCGGACGGAGGCGCGCAATGACCCGCCTGGCACGTACTGTGGCTTGTACTCTTGCGGCACCGCTGACCGCCTTGGCCGGCGCCGGGGGAAGACGACGACCGCGCGGCCACCATAGAGGAGAGATCATGATGTTCTCACGGCAGATTCACCGGGCAGCACTACTGGCGTCTGGCATGCTGATTCTGATGCTCAGCGTCCATGCCCGAGCGGACGTCGCTCCGCCCGTCGAAGTCCGCATGGACCTCGACGAAATGCATCTGGCCGTCTCCGGCCAGGAATACACGGGGGTGTTTGAAGTCCACGTGCACCGGGCGGGTACGCTGGCGGATTTTAAGTTGCTGGGTGACGGCTGGGAACTGCTGTCGCTGGGTACGCCTGGGGATCCAGTGTCGGTCCAGCCGGGCGTGGTGCGGATACCATTCCGCGCCGTGCCCCACGATGCAGACGAAGAAATCGGGCTGAGTCTGACCTACAACGGGCGGAGGGTCGCCAAATCGGCTCCGGTTGGACCGGCGCATTTCGCCCGCAGGGACCAGCCCCGCCTGGCCGTCCTCGTCGAGGGAGCTGGCACCCGGATTTCGAACGCCGACCAACCGGCGAGCGAGCCCGCAGGCCAAAGCGAAGTCCCGGCCGGGCCGGCGCCGGGCGGCCGCTCGACCTTGCGAGTGGTGGGGCGCATCATGTATTACCGCTCCGACATGGAACCGGTCGGCGCCGACACCATTGACGTGCGTGTCTGGGACAATGACGACGTCGGCCACGACGTTATCTGGGAAGGTTACACCAATTCGGAAGGGTATTTCGACACCGGGGTGGTCACGCCAGAGGACGACCCCGGTGGTCCGGACCTGATCGTCTACTTCGAAACCGACATCGCCAACGTCGTTGACGTTACGGACAACGACTGGGACGAGACAACCTACTGGTGGCAGACGCCGGAGGTGGAGGATTTCTCTGGGAGTTTCTACGACTTCGGCTGGATCACCGTGCCCTCCGGGGACATGCCGGCCCTGCACATTTTCAACAGCATTGTCCGCACCCGCCGCTTCATCACGAACAACAGCCCGTACCAGCCGTTCAAGGTCCAGGTGGAATGGCCGGACACCAGCGCCGCCGAGGGAGCCTGGTACGAGTACTATACCGACATGGCGGAGATCCACATCACCGCCGACCGCCAGTGGCGCGAGGACACGCACAGCCACGAGTACGGCCACCACTTCATGCACGTCTACTCCTGCCCCTCCTGCCCGCCCGACCCGGACTACTGCTGGGACCCCTCCTGCGACCCGGACCCGCCGGACGATTGCGGGCATTGCTTGTGGTGTGAGGAGACCGATCACGACGCCTGGAACGAAGGCTGGCCCAACTGGCTGGCCGACGCGTTCACCCGTTCGCTATCTTGGGACTACCAGTTCGACGACGGCACGGCCTATGAGCCGCTCTTCACACGTGACCTGGAGACTCTGGATGCGTGCGATGATTCAGGCGTGATTGAGAACCCCTTTGAAACCGAGGGGATCGTTGGCGCCCTGCTGCGCGACATCGAAGACGAGGTCGATCTCGACGGCAACAGTCTCAACGACGATCATGACAACGACGGGATCATGGATTCGCTGTGCCGCGGCCCGGAGGCCATGCTCGTTATCCAGGCCGAGTACGATCCCATCACGGTTAGTGAATTCATCAACGCCTTCCGGACCTATGCGCCCGAATACGCCGACGACCTGTGGCCGACGGCGGTCAACGTGGCCATAGAGTACCAGTCGCTCTTCCCACCCGACGTCGACCCGCCGGGGACGGTTCCGTTCTGTGACTCACAGACGCATCCGATCGGCGTGGGCGGCCCATTGCCCTGTATCACTTTCTCGTGGCAGCGGGCGGACGACGACGTCACCGGCGCGTGCGACTACAGCTTCCAGTGGGGCCAGAATCCGGCCGGCACCGAGCCGGTCACGATCCCCGATCAGGTCGAGTGGAGCGGTTGCTTCCTTACGGCCACCAGCGGGCCCTTCAACCTGGGAGACTGGTATGTCAGCATCCGGGCTCGGGATTGCGTTGGGAACTGGAGCCCGGATTGGAGCACCTGGGGTCCGTTCACGGTCACCGACTGCAACGCCAACGGAATTCTCGACGTCTGTGAGATATCGTGCGACCTGTCCACGCTGGGATTGCCCTGCGATCCCGACCCGTCGTACTGCGGCCTGTTCTGGCCCACGACCTGTGGCAACGGCTTCGACTGCAACAACAATTTGGTTCCCGACGATTGCGACATCGCCAGCGGGTTCAGTAATGACTGCAACGCCAACGCCATTCCTGATGAGTGCGAGAACATGTACAACTGGGCCGGCACCAGCGGCTCGTGGCATTCCCCGGAAGATTGGCTCGAGGGGACGGCGCCCACCGCCGGCTCTGAAGTCTGCATCGACGTGCCCGGAAGCCAGACGGTTACCTATTCGAACGGCGCGCTGGAAGTGGGCACGCTGGCGTGTAGCGAAAGTCTGTCCGTTGCCGGCGGGTCCCAGCCCTTGGCCGACCTGACCCTGGGCAATGCCTCTTGGGTTGACGGCAATCTGGGGCTCAGCGGCAACGGCGTCGCCCTCCGCGTGGATGACCGCCTTGATATCGGCGGGCTGTTTGAGTGGACTGGCAGTGGCCAGCTGACCGGACCTGGCGTGACGTATGCGAACGGCGGAGCGCAGATCAGCGGCATCGTGTACCTGTATGGGCATCATCTCATTCTCGACGGCGCCAGCACGTCGGTCGGAACCGGCCGCGTGGAGTTTCTCGGAGATTCTACCTTCGAGATACAGCCAGGCTCTTCCTATGAACACCAGGGCGGTACGTACTTTCTCAACGGCAATACCGGCGACAACTTCAGAAACGCCGGCACGCTGATCAAGTCCGTAGATCCCGGGGCAAGTTCGATCCGCATGTTCACCAACAACTCCGGATTGATTCACGTGCAAACCGGCACGCTGAAGTTCTACCTGTACGGCAGCAGCAGCGGCGATTTCCTCGCCGAACCGGGCACCACGCTCGAGTTCGTCGACGGCGGATTCGAGTTCCTCAGCAGTTCCAGCGTCGTCGCCGACAATGTCCTTTTCGGGACCGGCGGTGGCGGTTGGAGCAACGTCCGCGGGACCTACGATGTTGCCAGCGCGACCACCGTGTCTAACGGCCAGGTGACCTTCACCGACAACGCCAATATCATCAGTTATGGTTCATCGTTCTACATTCCGCGGGGTATCGTGAACTTCAACGCGATCATAGGCGGGCCAATCCAGTTCGACACCCTCAGCATCGGCCCGGGCGCTACCAGCGACGGAATCGCGAACTTCAACAGCGGCGATCCAGTTCAGATCACGAACCTCATCATTGGGCCGGGGGCGATCCAGTCGACGGGCGACATCACGCTCATCGGATTGACCACCTGGAACGCCGGCGGCGACTTTGGCGGAACCGGAACCGTAAACGCCAACGGCGATGTGCTGGTTGGCCCCAGTGGCGACCAGAAAACGCTTAGCAATTGCACCTTCAACAATGCGGCCACGGCCACGTTCCTCAGCGGCATCAACCGGGCCTCCAGTGTGTTCAACAACCTCGCCACCGGCGTGATGGACATCCAGGCCGATGTCGGCGTCTTCAACAACAGCTTCAGCGATCCGTTCAACAACGCCGGCACGTTCGTTAAGTCGGCTGGAACCGGCACGGCCACCATCAGGGGAGCCGTAACCAACACCGGTACGGTCGAAGTCCAGTCTGGCGTGCTCAGTTTCACCGGATCCTACGGCGGTTCCTACATCCAGACCGCCGGACAAACAGTACTCAATGGCGGCGACCTCAGGATGACCGTGCCCGCGGCGATCCAGATCAACGGCGGCCTGCTGACCGGCGACGGCACAATCACAGGAAACGCCCTCTACAACGGCGGAACAATGGCCCCCGGAATCTCGGCGGGTGTGATCGACGTTGTTGGCGCCTACACACAGACGGCAGCCGGGACGCTGGAAAGTGAGATTGCGGGTCTGAGTCAGGGTAGTGAGTACGATCTGCTTGCCGTCTCTGGTACCGCCAGTCTCGCCGGGAACCTGGAGGTCATCATCTCGGCGGGTTTCGAGCCCATGCCGGGTGACAGCTTCCAGATCCTCACCGCCGGCAGCGTCGCCGGCCAGTTCGACACGGTGAACGCGACTAATCTCTCGCCATACCTGAACATGGAGGTGGTCTACACCGCCAACGCCGTGACGCTCAACATGGTAGGCGTCGTTGCCGGCGACTGCGATCTCGACGGTGACGCGGACTTGGACGATTTCGTTAACTTGGAGACCTGCCTTTGGGGTCCCGACGGCGGGGTCGAGCCCGGGTGCCGGTGCTTCGACTTCGACGATGACGGCGACGTTGACCTGGGCGATTTCGCCGAGTTCCAGGCGGTGTTTACAGGGCCATAGAGCGAGTAGGTTGAACGACCTCATGTTGTGCTCGGAAGGACCGCCCGCCCGGCTGGGAAACGAGCCCGCCGGCCGCCATCAGGTTCCGCTGGGAGCCGGACCTCCATATTTGGTTCTTCCTCGACGGCGGCAGTGAGACGCAAAGGCTGAAAGGAGACAACAAGTGAAGAACTCACGACTGATTGTGCTTGTCACGGCACTAGCATTGGGTGGCACTACGGGAGTTGCCCATGGGGATGCCTTGGGCAGCGGGTTCACTTATCAGGGCCAACTGAAGGAAGCTGGTGCCCCCGCCAGCGGCGATTATGACTTCAGGTTCCAACTCTATGACGCCGAGACAGGTGGCTTACAGATCGGCAACGACTACACGGTGGATGACTGGCCGATCAGCAATGGCCTGTTCACGGTGCCGGTTGACTTTGGTGCCGCGGCGTTCGGCAGCGAGGCTCGCTGGCTGGAAGTAGCCGTACGATCCGGAGTACCCGGCGAATCGTATACGGTGCTTTCGCCACGCCAGCCGGTGACCGCGGCCCCGGTCGCGCTTTACGCGCTCAACAGTCCCGGCGGTAGTGGCTTCTGGGCGGCCAGTGGCAACGACATATACAACACGAATGCCGGCAACGTCGGGATTGGCACTTCAAGTCCGGCATGGGAATTGGAGGTGGCAAACCTGACTCCTGGAGATGGGGCCGAATCAGGCGTTACTGCTAATGACGCAGGGGGCGCCGTCGCGGCCTATTCCAGTACGTTGCCGCCCCCGTTTGAGCATTATGCCGGCAGGGTCAGTCTGTTCTCCAATTTGGAAACGTCGGGACTTGACCTCCGAGCAGATGCTCTCGACGGTGATATTCGGTTCTACGCTGGGGGGATCGCTGCCACAAACGAGAGAATGCGGATCACCGCGTCCGGTCGAGTTGGCATCGGTACGAGCGATCCGACAGCCACGCTCCAGGTCGTGCGTCCTGTCGGCTCATCCGCCAATTACGCCATCTGCGGATCCGATCCCGAAGGTGCTGGCGTTCAGGGCAACAGTGAACAGGGGTACGGCGTCGTGGGCGTGAGTGGTGGAACGACCGGCATCGGAGTATACGGCTGGGCGACGGCCACCTCGGGCACAACGACAGGGGTGTTCGGGGCTGCATTCTCCCCGGACGGCTACGCCGGGTACTTCAATGGCCGAGGCTTTTTCAATGGCAACGTCGGTATCCGCGTACAAGAACCGCAGGCTTCGTTGGATGCCCTTAACTGGGACGGCTATCCGGCCGTGAAGGGTGTTTCTTCGGGGACCGGCGTGTATGGCTTACACGATGAGACCACCGGAACGCTTCCGGGCGTCTGGGGTGCGACCAATTCGACCGCGACCAGCGCCTCGGGCGTCCGCGGCTTCGTCAACAGTACCAGCCCGGGGTCAGCCTCCACCGGCGTGCGCGGCCACAACAACAGCACCACCTTGAACGGCTATGGCGTGCATGGGAGCCACGCCGGTTATGGCACCGGTGTGTTTGGTGAGTCCGTTGGTGGCATCGGCGTCTACGCTAAGTCCACGAGCAATTGGGCTCTCTACGCCGAGACCAGCGGGACGACCGCCGCACGCTTCGTGGGTAACGTCGAGATCGTAAGTCCGTCGAGCGGGCAGATTCTGATCGAGTTCGGCGAAGGCCTGGACTACGCCGAGGGCTTCGATGTTTCCGATGAAACCCGGATCGGGCCGGGCACCGTGCTCGTGATTGATGCGGAGAACGCTGGCAAGCTTGCCATGAGCAGCACGCCCTACGATCACAAGGTGGCAGGCATCGTGGCGGGCGCCAACGGCCTGGGATCGGCGGTGCGTCTCGGCGCGGGGCAGTTCGACTTCGACGTCGCATTGGCCGGCCGCGTGTATTGCAATGTGGACGCCGCGTATGGAGCGATCCGGCCCGGGGACCTGCTGACAACTTCGCCGACGCCCGGCCATGCGATGAGAGTTACCGACCACGGGAAGGCTCAGGGCGCCATCCTCGGCAAGGCCATGCAGTCCCTGGAGCATGGTGAGAAGGGTCAGATCCTGGTCCTGGTCACACTGCAGTAGAAAGGAGAGGTGGTCATTATGAGATCAGTGACAAACACTATATTAGCCACCTCGATTGTCCTGCTGGCAGCCCCGCTCTGCGTACAGGCAGAACTGACCAGCGAACAAGAGGCACTAACAATTGCGCGGAATTACGTCAGCTTCATCCTGACCAACGAAGGCAACTGGAGTGGTTCAGAGGTCGCGGCGGTCGCTTCCATAGAGGAATTCAAACGCGGCGACCGCACGCTAGGATACTTCTGTGCGGTTCAGCCACAGGGGTATCTGGTTCTGTCGCTGCACAAGGAACTGGCACCAGTCAAGGCCTACTCCAGCCGATGCGACCTGGACCCGGAGGCTGTAGAAGGACTGACCGATTTGATCAAGGACAAGATGGAGCGCATCCTCGATGCAGTGGAGAAGCAGCTTGGCAGACCGCTTGCGCCTGATGACCAGATCGGCGATTTGCTTGCGATCAATTACCGCGCCATATCAGATGAGTTGGTATCAGAGGATTTCGAGCCGCAAGCATATGGCGAGCCGCGGAATGCCCGCGGCGGCGCGGGGATGGACTACCAGGAAGGTGAGACGCTGTTGCCCTGCAACTGGCACCAGCAGCCGCCCTACAACCAGCAATGTCCCGACCTCGGCTGCGGCGAGTGGGCCGGTTACAACAACTTCAACACCAACGCCCGGGTGGGCTGTGTCGCCGTTGTAGGGGCGCATCTCATGCGCCACTGGAACTGGCCGCCCTCCGGTGAGGGCCCATTCAGCGACAGCTATGACTGGGCCAACATGTGCGCCGAGTACATCTTCGATGGTACCAGTTGGTTTAACGACGAAAACGGTGTTCCCGTTACGTGGGACCAGATCAACGCCGCGGCTGAACTCTGTGACGAAGTCGGCGTGGCGGTGGGTATGGACTACGGCTGCGATGGATCGAGCGCAACCACCTCCGACCTGTTGGCCGTATTCGACGATTACTTCCACTACAACGAGGGTCAGGTCAAATACCGGGCCATGTACGAGGATCCGGTCGACTGGTTCAACCTCCTGAAGAACAGCTTCAACGCCAATCGTCCCGTGCCCTATCGCGTGGAAGAGCACGCTATCATCGGTGACGGCTGGCAGGAAGTGTGGGACCAGGGTCACTACCACTGGTACCACATGAACTACGGGTGGCCCAGTAACGGCCACGATACATGGTGGGCTTTGGACGCACTGTACCTGGGGGGCATTGGTGCAGAGTATATCATCATCAACGTCTTCCCCGACAATGCAATCGGCACAACGGTCTGGCTGAATTATCCCGCCGCGGTGCGCTACTTCGACCGGGATGCGTCGGGCAGCTTCGCATCGTTCGACGCCGGGAACGGTCTCCAGGTTCTCAAGTCCGGATTCCTGCTGACCAATACCGGCGGCGCGTCAGACGTAATAACGTTATACGGCACGCCGACGGCAAAAACGCGCTTCTTCCTCGAAGGTGACCTGGCGGGTAAGACGCGCATCTCGATCCAGGGTGGCGCGATGAAAATCAACGGCGGTGGTGAAATGGTCATTCGTTAGGACCCATTGACTCTGAGCCTGTGCGCTCCGCTTCGTGGACCGCACAGCGATGGAGAGATACTGATGCGAGACAAACCTATCAAGCTCACACTAGGCATCGTCGCCCTGCTCACTACCGCCAGCGTCGCGGCGAACGACTTCAGCCTTGACTGGTGGACCATCGACGGCGGCGGAGAGATGTGGACCACCGGCGGTGAGTATGAGCTGTCCGGGACGATCGGCCAGCCGGACGCGGGAGTCACGATGACCGGCGGCGACTTCGAACTGGCCGGCGGCTTCTGGCCCGGCATCCCGGCGTACGGCCGCGGCGACATGAACTGCGACGGCGCGGTGAACGCGTACGACATCGACGGCTTCATCTGCGCACTCAGTCCAACGTGCGATTATGAGGCCATATACCCTGATTGCGACCGTCAACTGGCCGACTGCAACGCCGACGGCGCCGTGAACGCGTATGACATTGACACCTTCATTCTCCTGGTTGGCGGTGGATAACTCCGAGAATCATAGGCTCAGCCAGTAGTGATAGCAGTCGGGCACAATGAGGGCAGGATGTATTCCGGGGACGGATGTATTCCGGGATGTATTCCCGGGATGTATTCCCGGGATGTATTCCCGGGATGTATTCCGGGGGGTATTCCGGGGACACAGGGGTATTCCGGGGACAGGGGTATTCCGGGGACACCATACTTGGGTATTCCGGGGACACCATACTTCTCAGTATTCCGGGGACACCACTCAGTATTCCGCAAGTATTCCGGGGACACCATACTTGCAAGTATTCCGGTATTCCCGGGACACCATACTTTCCGGTATTCCGGGGTATTCCGGGGACACCATACTTAATTCCCTGCCGCTTTCGGTTTCGGGCCGGATGTATTCCGATGTATTCGACGTATTACGGGGACACCATACTTAATTCCCTGCCGCTTTCGGTTTCGGGCCACCAGTATTCCGGGAGTATTCCGGGGACACCATACTTAATTCCCTGCCGCTTTCGGTTTCGGGCCACGTTTGCGGGGGCTCAGGATGCGGCCGAGATGCTTGGACAGCGTGGCCACGAAGTTTTCATCGCCTCGCGGACGGCCGGTGCGCGCGTGTAGGCGTAGCCCTCGATGACGCGGGCGGTGGTGCCGACGCCTTCGTCGGTCTCGGTCAGGGCGATCACGTTCCAGTTCCCTTTGACACGCGGCTTTGAGCGGAGAATGGTCACAGCGGCGTTTCCCTCGTGTGATGGGATTATACACCCATTGAGGGTGAGGATCGAGGGGTGAGTATCGAGTGAGTTGCCACTTCCCCATCTTAACTCTTAACTCCGCACTCTAAACTCAATTCGCCATTCGCAATTCGTCATTCGCCATTCAAATTCCCCCACTCCCCACCAATCCAGCCCCGCAGCGCCGCGACGTGCCTGTACCCCTTTCCCCCCGCACCACCCACCAGTTGACCCCACTCAACCGCCGCCGTACCTTGCCGACATGTCAACGGGGCACCAGGTCAAGTCGACTCACAAGGCCGTCAAGGACTACTACACGGCGTTGCAGACCTACGCCGGGCAACACGTCGCGCACGAAGGTGCCGTCTGCTCGGCGTTTCAGAACCTGCTCGCCGACACCGGCAGTACGACCGGTGAGTTGTCTGACATTTGTGGGCTATTCACACCCCGCAGGAGGGAGTCCGACTTTACTACCCATCGCAGGAGACTTTGTAATGTCCCGTTAGAGGAAGGCTTCTGGCGGTTAGTTCGAACCAGGCGTTTCGCAAGATTCGCGGTCAGATACGTGTGTGTATCCGATGTTGTGATTGGGGAGGACGCGTGATGTCGATCACCTGCATAGGACGCCTGCGGGGCTATGGTGTCTTCCGCGACTTCACGTGGCCTGTCGATCTCCCGGAGTTTGGCCGTTATAACTTGATCTACGGGTGGAACTGGTCAGGCAAGACGACCCTCAGCAAGTTGTTTCGCGCTTTGGAGGCCAGGACCGCGCCCCCAATTGGCCAGGTTACGGTGACGGTCGACGGGCACCAGGTCAGCAATGCAGACTTCGGCCAGGTGACCGCGGCCGTTCGAGTGTTCAACCGCGACTTCTGGACCGAGAGCGTCTTTCCGACCAAAGGTGATGTCGCGCCGATCTTCATTCTCGGAAAGCGGAACGTCGAGAAGCAGAGGCAGGTCGATCAACTCAAGACTATACTCGCCGAACAGCAAACCACTCTCGTCGCCAATCGGCAAGACAAG
Source organism: Planctomycetota bacterium (assembly GCA_043820985.1). Classification (GTDB taxonomy): domain Bacteria; phylum Planctomycetota; class Phycisphaerae; order UBA1845; family Fen-1342; genus JAAYXS01. The sequence goes on along the minus strand of JBDRDH010000143.1, from coordinate 38,859 downwards.
CGTAAAGCGGAGTCCGCCTTGGATGGGTTTTGCATCGATAAGGCATGGAACATCAAGTCCACGCTTCGGTCTAGTGGGTCGAATCCGTACAACGACTATAACAAGGGCAGTTTTCGTCGGAAATCTGAGAAGATGGCTGAGGCGAACAACAGCCAGAAACATATATGCACTGACAATGAACGTAATAGCCTGCTCGTGCAGCTTCGCGCGACACCAAGAGAGAAGCTCGAACCACTCACATATCGACTTCCGAACCTTGAGACTTTGGGAAAGACTGTCGCAGATATCCTGTCCACCACAGTTGTCTCAGCGGCGATCCAGTCGCTCAAGGACGATGATGAGCTGTCCGCATGGGTGCATACCGGCCTTGGTCTTCATAATAAACACAGCGGGGTCAAGTGTCTCTTCTGCGATCAGCCGATGCCGAGAGAACGCCTGACCGCACTGGAGGCGCACTACAACATTGAGTACACGCAATTCATTCAGAGAATCGATGCCCAGATCCAGGAAATCGAAGAGGCGTTGAATGCTATTGATCAGCTGAGTTCTCCTAAGCCGGTTGAGTTTCATGACGACCTTGCTGACCAGTACCAAGCTACTAAGTCTCGCCTTGAAAGAGCGATCAACTCAGCAAAGAAGTACCTTCAGTTTTTATTGGAAGTCCTAACGGCCAAGAGGGGGCAGGCCTTTGAGTATGTTCCGTTTCGACAACGGCGAATCCGTACAAGGCAGGGACGTGTCGATCGTGTGAATAACGTCATCCGGACGCACAACAGCGCGCGCGATGATTTCCAGTCCCGCATCGACTCCGCGCGTAAGAGGTTCGAAGCTGACTCGGTTGCTGGCATCCTGGACGAGTTCTTGAGGCTCGGAGATGCCGTCCAAGCGGCCGAGGCCGCGGTCACGGCGGCAGTCGGTGAAGTCACACGGCTCAATGACGATATCGCACGATTGGAGCGGGAGATCGTCGAGCACTGACAGCCCGCCGAAGAACTGAACGAGGACCTGCGAAACTATCTCGGGCATGACGAGCTTCGTTTGGAAATCAAGGACACCGGTTACACGATCATGCGGCATGACGGGCCGGCGGAGGCTCTGAGCGAAGGAGAGACGACGGCAATCGCCTTGCTGTACTTCCTCAAGTCCCTCAAGGACCGTCGGTTCGATTTGACGAAGGGCGTGGTTGTTCTCGATGATCCGGTGTCGAGCCTCGACGCCAACGCACTGTACTTCGCCTTCGGCTTCATTCGAGAGCGCACCCAACACGCGCGTCAATTAATCATCCTGACCCACAACTTCACGTTCTTTCGTCAGGTGCGGAACTGGTTCCATCACTTGCCCAAGCAGAAAAGTCCCCATGTGAATCGGCGGCCGGCTCGGTTCTACATGGTCGACAGCACGCATGAGCAGGACGGTCGGCACGCGGCGATCCGATTGCTCGATCCGTTACTTGAGCAGTACGACTCGGAATATCACTTCTTGTTCGCTTGCATCCACCGCGTGGCGACGGCTCCGCCGCAGGCGTGTTTGGAACGGAACTACATGCTGCCTAATCTCGCCAGGCGTCTGCTGGAAGCCTTTCTGGCGTTTCGGCAGCCCCAGTTGTCGGGTGAACTGTGGCGAAAGTGCCAGGCGGTGCAGTTCGACGAGGCCAAGAAGATTCGTATTCTGCGGTTCCTGCATACACACTCTCACAGCAGCGCTATCGGAGAACCCGAGCACGATCCATCCGTGCTGAGTGAGGCACACTCGATTCTGAACGACCTGTTGGAGATGATTCGGTCACAGGACGAGGACCACTACTTAGCGATGGTGTCACTCGTCACCGCGTCTGACGCGGCAGACGAATCAGGGGATTAGAGGGGGGAAATTAAAGCGGACATGCTACTCTTATGGACATATAGGATGGGTGGCCATCTCTTCAACGTTGGAGAACACGCATCGAGGATTGGCCTGTGAGGATTAACCACCGCGCCGCCCACCACTCATCTTTACTCTGAACTCCGCACTCTAAACTCAATTCGCCATTCGCCATTCAAATTCCCCCTATCCACCGCGATGACCAACAACACGGTTATTCTCCGCGCCCTTCGCGTGCGCGGCGGTCTAAAATCCCACATGCCCGCACCCATTCTCTATTGCCAAAGCCACCAACCTCGCGCGCTCGCTCTGGTGATCCCGTACGTCCCGATAACAAAGATGATCATTTTGGGGGCGCGCAAACAGGACCATCTTGGCCACCTTTGGCCCATGCGGCCCAAACAGCGTTTTTATCCCGCCCCTACAAGCTCAATCCCCAATCCGCGCTCCTCAATCCTCTGGTTCCGGCCGCGGGCCGTGCCGAGCCATTGTGGTAAACGATGCCGGGAGAACCGCCGGCTACTGTGCCTTGGGTTTGGGTTGGGCGTGTTTGCCGGCGCGGTCGCCGACTTTGTCCAGGTAGGAGCGCAGCGCGTTTGGTGACCAGCTCGTGATGATGAAGCGGTCGGTAACCGTCCAGGCGGGGCCTGCCAGGCCGAAAGCATCGGGTCCGAAGCGCAGGCACCAGATGTTGGGCTTTTCACGCGCGATACGCATGGGATTGTACTGCCCGGTTTCCTGGAAATGCTTGTCCTGCAACTCCAGCCAGGCTTCGCCCATCCGGTCGATCGTGGCCCGCACCTTTCGTGGCTCCGAGCGGATCTCAGTCAGCGTGGTCATGGCCATGGGCACGTGCATGGGGTGCGGCGGATCGTTGTGCATGACGATGTGCTGGCCCAGATGTGCCAGAATATCCTGCCGGGCGTCGAAGCCGTACTCCTCCTGGATGCGGTTCCAGAGTTCCTCGGTATCCTGGCGTATGCTGATATCGCGCGTGGCCAGCATGCTGTGCAGGAACCGTGGTATGACAATCTCGGGCGGGACACGGTAAATGGCGTATCGGGCGGTATCAGGAATAGTGGCTAGCAGACGCGGATCGTTGATAGCGGGATCGGCGTACACGTGCTTGCTGGGTTTTCCGTTCTCGAAGAAATGCGCCACACAATACATGGCGCGGCCTTCAAAACCCAAGGCCCAGTGGGCGCGCTCCATATCAGCACAATTCCAGGCTTCGAAGAAGTCCGTAGCGCGGCCGTTGACAAAGGGATCGAGACGCTGGCGAATGTCGCGAGTGGCGACGATGATTTCAATCAAAGCCTCGCGTCCCCGCTTTCCGCGCACGGAGGACAGCCACTTGGTCTGGACCACGGAGGGCGCTTTGCCAGCCGCGACGGCGGCCACGTCCGGCCAGACATCCTCGCCGACGGTCATCACGAAATAGTCGCCGATACTTCCCCAGGCGATTTTGCACCAGTCTGGCAGTCGCTGGTCGTGGAGTTCCTGGTAGTCCCAATGGCCAGCCTGGAGGAGTTTCAGTGTGGCCTTTTCTTTGTCGGTCTGTTCGTTGATGGCGGCCTGGATGATACGTGAAAAGTGCTTCCCATGACCGCGCGTCTGGATGATCAGGAAGCAGCGGAGTTTATCGGCTCGCCGCGCGTTGGGATCGGACTTCACTGGCTGAGCCTGGGCATCGATCAGGCCCACCGCATGCGGGTAGCGGATCATCAGGTTGAAACCTTCGCCGATGCGGGTCCAGAGCTGGGCTTCCTTATCCAGGGCCGGGCCGGCAATACGCGGAATCAGACGCAGCAGCGCGCCGAGTGCCGAGGGATCGTCCGATGGGGGAGGAGCGTCGGGGAAGGGTCGTCCGTACCAGCACAAGAGCGTATCAGCCGGTACCAGGTCCAGTGGCTCGGGCAGCGCCCTCTCCGTGGTGGTGGTGGACTGTGGGGCGGAGGATTGCCCGGATACCAATAGGGGTGCCAGAACCACAATTGAGCCTAAGATCACGATCAACACGCGCCAATGCATCTGCATACAAGAGACCTCCTTCTCTGGCAGGCCGGGAGGTTACCATTGGATGGCGGGATATGCCACCGTCGGTACTCAGATGGTCGTATGAATGTGTAGACTGGTCCTGACAGGCTTGGTTATCGGAATTCTGGAATTGTTATTTGGATATCAGGAATCTATGTGTAGCGCCAAGGCGGTCAGGTCATCCAGCGGGCAGCCGATGCGTCTGAGCATCTCGAAACGCAGATTGAGCTGCTGGAAGGCCATTGCTGGGCCTTCCTGGCTTAGAATCGTACTCCAGGTTGAGCCTGACAGGATGGTCTCGGGGGTTGTAAGTGCGGTTCTGGCCGGACTGCCGTGCTTTGGAAGTACCGCGGTGTGGTGCCGGGGTGGTGCCGCGACAGCGGTTGTGCCGCTACTCGACCAGGTCTCACAAGCCTGGTTTGAGGATGCTGGAAGAGTGTCTAGTGGTTCAATCGGGTGTGCCCGCGCGGGCTGGTCGTATTTCGAGACAAACTCCGCGGCCCGGGTAAAAGCCTCGGCCAGTTCCCGTGCGGGTAGCTGCGGCGCGATGACGCGCTCGACGCCATCCGAGTAGATCACCAGATCGTCGCCCGGTTCGAGTTGCAGATTCACGACGTCAAACTGAGTCTCCGGCAAAACCCCGACGATCCCACCGGCTGGTTGCAACAACTCAAGCTGGCCATTGGCCCGCCGGAGGATTGGGTATGGCGCGCCGCCGCGTGCCAGGCGTAATTCGTGTGTTCTGGTATTCAGCAGGGCATAGGTGACGGCGACGAACTGGCACTCGGATAAGTTGGTTTCGAGCAGTTCCTCGTTCAGGTTGTGCAGCACTTCATCAGGCTGCAAAAGTCGGTAATTCCCATTGTGGATTTCCTTGCCACGCAGGGCGCGCTTGATGAAGACCGTGAGCAGGGCGGCCGGGATGCCATGGCCAGTGGCGTCCGCCAAGGCAATGGCAATATGACTCTCGTCAAGGCGGTGGATGTCGTAGATATCTCCGGAGACGTAATCCAGTGGCCGGAAAAGTGTGGAGAAGGAAATCCCGGGAAAGGTTGGCAATTTGTGGGGTATGAACTCGCGCTGCACCTGGCTGGCCAGGTGCAGTTGGTTCATATAGCGTTTGGTGGTTGATTCCTCGCTGGACTGTTTGGCGGTCATACCGCGGTGCAGGTAATCCAGTGATTCGCGCACTTCCAGCATCGTGGCCAGACGCGCCGTCAACTCATCCGGATCAAGACCGCAGCCGAACGTGACCGGGACGGTCTGCGGGTGGGTCAGTCTCGGCACGAGTCCGCCAGTGCTCTTAAGTATCAGGGTCGCGCGCGGTCTATCCGCCAGCCGATCCAGCAGCACACGCAGCGAGTGCATCAGTGGGCGGTGATCATCCGGCACGACGACAATGATGGCATCGGCATTGATTATCGTGTTGTTGTGTAAAGCGGCGGTCAGGGGGCGGAAGCTGGTCGAGACTCCACAGCGGCGTATCGCCTCGCGCAGTCCAGCGGGCAATTGATCATCCGCCATAATCACCTGAACGTGTGGTCGCGGCATGCCCATTCCTCGTACATTCCGGGACGGCATCAATATCAAGTAGCCCGTTATTGATTCCAATCGGTGTGTTTAAGAGGCAACTTGTTTTGCCGCGCGGGTATTCAGTTCAACTGGATAGAAGCTGCTGTAACAACATGTCAGCAAGCCAGTTACGGATGATGTGTCACTTCGTGATCCCTGGCAGGTGCCGGTTTTCAAGCCGACACTAGCGCGATAAGACGGTGCAGCAGACGGGCTGCCAGGAATTCGGTCACATTGGCGGGAGGGAACGGACGGACTTCCACAAGGTCGGTGGCGACGATCCGCCGCTGGCGCGCGACGGCCGCCAGCAGGTTGGTGACCTGGTACCAGTCTAATCCGCCCGGCTCGGGGGTTCCCGTACCGGGCGCGATGGACGGGTCGAAGCCGTCGATGTCGATGGTCACGTAAACGTTCGGCCCGAGTCTGGGCAGAACGTCAGCGATCCAATCAGGAGATTCGTGGCAAGTATGCGCGGAGAAGATGGGTAGCTTGTGTGTTCTGATAAAGCGGGCTTCCGAGGCTGAGAAACTACGGATACCCACACCCACGGCTGGTACCCCGAGCTCGTGGATTCGTCGCATGACGCAGGCATGGCTGTCTGGCGAGTCGTGGTATTTAGCATGCAAGTCGGCATGGGCGTCTATTTGCAGGACGGTAAGATCCTGGTATTTCGTGCGCACGGCGCGGACCAGAGGAGTGGTTATGCTGTGTTCGCCGCCCAGCGTGATCAGGAACTTACCATCCTGAACGATACGCCGGGCGGTTGAATAGATGCGTTTGAGCATCATATCCGGACCGCGCGCGTCGGGATCGAGCGGCTGCAAGGTGGCCAGCCCCTCACGAGGCACAACATGACCCAGTTCAGGATCGTACAACTCCACCTGCTGCGAGGCTGTGATTATAGCGCGGGGCCCGTCGCGCGTGCCCGTGCCGTAACTGGTGGTGGCATCATAGGGTACCGGTAAGACCGCGAAGCGGGCAGTGGCGTATGCGGCCTGTTGGGCATCCAGGCCCAGGAAGTTGTCTGGTGTGCTCTTGGCCACGGTTGAGTACCTGGTGACACCGTTGGTTTTCACGGGATCTAGTCGAAGAGGAAAACGGCCGCGGCAACCACGGTGGTCCAACGACCGTTCTTATCGCCCTCGGCGGTTTGGACGGTGGCGCGGGAATGCACGATCTGACCGCTCATGCGGTAAACCTCACGGCGCTCGTCGTAGTCGTCGTCGATGTTGAACTCGATCCCCAGCGTCTCGGCCAGCATGCTGGCGGCCATATCCTCGACAAAGTCGGCGGTCTTACGCACGGTCATGCCATACCCGTGATGCTCGGAGATGTAACCGTAGCGCTCGCCTCGGGCGGGTACCGCCAGGCCCACACCGGCGGAAACCAGACGATTGGGTTCGTTGGTGCGGGCCTCGGCCATCACGCAATACACAATCTGGCCAGGAACCATGTTGGATATTCCAACCCGACGTGACACGATCTTGCACCCTGGGGGATAAATGCTGGAGACTTTCACCAGGTTGAAATGCGCGATCCGGGCGTTTCGTAAGGCCGCCTCGAAAGACTCGAGGTTGCGCGGGTGTTTTCCGACGCCGCGCGTGAAAAAAACACGCTTGGGGACCATTGTCGTCATTCAGACCTCCTTCAGGCAAAACCGCCGATCGGCCCGGCGCCTGGCTATAAGCTGTAAGGCCGCGCTAGGCAGCCGTGCACGCTGGAAGGGCGGCGATTATAGAACCTGAGGCGTGGGAATCAACGGATTCGAGCAAAAAGCAGTGGGAACCGGGAGAGTATTTGGTTTTGTCGAGATCATTTTGGACACTTTGAATGGCGGAGCTAAATGTCGGCCAGGGACCGACAGCGACCTGAATGGGAGCCTTAATCCCGCGGTGCCTTCCGTGGGGTGGAAAGAAGCACTACCAGGTCAGGCCGGTCACCCTCGTGGTGGCCGGCCTTGTTTTTTTCTTACCAGTTGCCGGATAATGTCTCAAGCTCGGTTCAACCATACTACTATTGGCTGGCGTGCCTGGGCCATATTAGACACAGGGAGACGCTTTTGTATCCAGCGCTCAATGCCTGGACATTTACACAACAACTCTCACCTGCCGAGCAGTTGGCCGCGGCGGCTTCCGCCGGTTTTGCCGGAATCGAACTTGTCTTGGCTGCCGACGAAGGGCTTGGCTGGGACACGCCAATCACCACGTTCGAGGATATACGCACACTTGCCGCGGATATCAACATACGTATTACCTCTCTAGCGACGGCAGTGTTCTGGGACTGCAATTATGCCTCGCCGGATGTGGTTGACAGGCAACAGGCCGTGGACATAAGCCGGCGCATGCTGGAGCGGGCGGCCGCATGTGGTGCCGAGGCGATCCTGGTTGTCCCGGCCGTGGTTGGTGCTGTCAGTGAGTTGCAGCAGCGCGTGACCTACGCCGATGCCTGGTATCGTACGCTGGAGGCTCTGCTGATCCTGCGACATGACGCGGAAGCCCTGGGGGTGACACTGGCGATTGAGAACGTGCATAACCGCTTCCTGCTATCGCCGTTGGAGATGTGTGACCTGATCGACCAGGTCAACTCGCCCTATGTGGGCGTATACTTGGATGTAGGTAATGTGTTGGCGTATGGCTATCCGCGGGATTGGATAACGACCTTGAGCCGGCGCATCGCGCGCGTGCATGTGAAAGACTATGACCTGAGCCAGCCGGGCAGGGGTGGTGGATGTGCCTTGGGAACTGGCAGTGTGGATTGGACGGCCGTTTTCACGGCTCTGCGCGCGGTGAGATATCAGGGACCGCTGACATATGAGGGGCCTGGCGAACCGGCGGAGGTGTGCCAGCGGCTGAAGGAGTTGATGGATCAGGTACCCGACGGGAAGTAAACAGCATGAAGCTTGATGCACAGACGTTCAAGAATAGTGTGGCGGTGGCGGACGGGGGCTGGTCGACACAGTTGCAGGCCCGTGGTGTTCCCACCGATGTCCCCGCGGAGCTGGCCAACCTGACACACGCCGAGACGGTCATGGAGCTGGGGCGCGCGTACATTGAGGCCGGCGCGCAATTTCTCACGACGAATACCTTTTCCGCCAACCGCCTGCTCTTCGAGAGGCGCGGGCGGGAAGCTGATGTCGGGGAGGTCAACCGCGTCGGCGCGGAATTGGCGCGGTCGGTGGTGGGCGACCGGGATGTGATCGTGGTCGGTTCGATCGGGCCGAGCGGCAAGATCCTGGCGGTTGGTGAAACCACGGAGGACCGACTTCGCCCAATGTTTGCCGAGCAGGCGGAAGCATTAGCCAGCGGTGGAGTTGATGCGATTGTACTAGAGACCTTCTCCGAGTTGACGGAGATCCTGGTCGCGCTGCAAGCTGTCCGGGACGCCAGCGGCTTGCCGGTCATTGCCAGCATGTCATTCGATTCTGGCGCCCAGCGTACGCGGACGATGATGGGCGCGCCGGCGGAAGACTGCGCCGCCGCGCTGGATGACGCGGGGGCTGATATTGTCGGCTGTAATTGTGGCTCCGGTATCAGCACGTTCCTCCCGATCGTGGTGGCCTTGCGTGGCGCGACTGAACTGCCGCTGTGGGTCAAGCCGAACGCCGGCCTGCCCGAGCTGGAAGATGGCCGGGCGGTGTGGAAACAGACACCGGAGGAGTTCGCGAGTTATGTGCCGACTTTGCTCGACGCCGGGGCGAACATCATCGGCGGCTGTTGCGGCAGCAACCCGGAGCATATTCGCCGGGTGGCACTATTGGTAGAAAGCCGGCAGCGCGCGGCGCAACGAAAGCCACCAACAACGGATTGACCGCGCAGCTACCGCGCGTTATGTCTGCGCCATGAAATCCCGTGAAACCATTGCCATTCTCGATTTCGGTAGTCAGTACTCGCAGCTTATCGCTCGCCGGGTGCGTGAGAATCATGTCTATAGTGAACTGCTGGCTCCCGACACTCCCGCCGCCAAACTGCGTGAACTGGGCTTGCGGGGGATAATCCTCTCGGGTGGTCCAGCCAGTGTCTACGAGCACGAGGCGCCCACGTGTGATCCCGCGGTCTTCGATCTGGACATCCCGGTGCTGGGGATTTGCTACGGAATGCATGTGGCTTGTGAAGTGCTCGGTGGTCATATCGCCGCGGGTAAGAGCAGCGAGTACGGCCGTGTCCACATGCATCTGCGGCGTTCGGAGGGAATTCTCGCGCATCTGCCGGTGGGAATTTCCGTTTGGATGAGCCATGGTGATGTGGTCACGCGGGTGGCTGACTGCTTCGAGAGCCTGGCGCATACGAAGAACTGTTCGATCGCCGCCGTACGCCACCGGACACGTCAGGTATTCGGTGTTCAATTTCACCCCGAGGTTACCCACACGCCGCAGGGTTCGCAGATTGTCCGCAATTTTCTTTATGACATTTGCGGCTGTCGCGGCGACTGGAAAGTCGAGGACGTTATTAAAGGTGCCGTTCAGACGGTGCGGGAGCAGGTCGGTCCGGAAGAATGTGTGATCTGTGGTCTGTCCGGCGGCGTTGACAGCAGTGTGGTTGCCGCGCTGGTGCACCGGGCCATCGGTGACCGGCTGGTGTGTATCTTTGTGGATAATGGCCTGGTGCGACGGCGTGAGGCGGAGTTGGTCGAGGCCACTTTTCGCGGGCACTTTGGGATGCATCTGCGTGTGGTGGATGCCTCCGAGCGATTTCTCGAACGCCTGGAGGGCATTATCGATCCACAGGAGAAACGCCGCATCATCGGGCATGAATTTATCGAAGTGTTCAAAAACGAGGCGGTTAATATCCCCGGCGCGCGTTTTTTGGCCCAGGGCACGATCTATCCGGACGTGATCGAATCCGGTCATGGGCCTCATGGTCATGCGGCGGTAATTAAATCGCATCATAATGTTGGGGCCTTGCCGGCCGAATTGGGCTTCAAGCTGGTTGAACCTTTACGACTGTTGTTCAAGGACGAGGTACGCCGGGTGGGGCTGGCTCTGGGTCTGCCGGAAGATCTGGTTTGGCGGCACCCATTCCCGGGGCCAGGTCTGGCAGTGCGTATCGCTGGCGATGTAACGCCGGAGCGATTGGAATTACTCCGTTCGGCGGACGAGATTCTGTTGGAGGAGATCACCGTTGCGGGCTGGTATCACAAGATCGCGCAAGCCTTCGCGGTGTTGGTGCCGGTAGCCAGTGTGGGGGTGATGGGTGACGGGCGCTCTTATGAAGGGCAGAATCTGATTGTTCTGCGGCTGGTTGAGTCCAGCGATTTCATGACCGCCGACTGGGTGCATATCGATTATGACGTATTGGCCTGGGTGAGCAATCGCATCATCAACGAAGTCCCGGGCGTCAATCGTGTGGCGTATGACATCTCCAGCAAGCCGCCGAGTACGATTGAGTGGCAATGACTTGAGTTAAGAGTTAAGAGTTAAGAGTTAAGAGTTGAGAGTTGAGAGTTAAGAGTGCAGGCGGCCGAGCAGGTGTGGTCAGATGAGCGGTGCGGAGCGGTTGCGGTTTGGGATTTGTGGGCTGGGGTTCATGGGCCAGACCTACTATGGCTGCTTACGTGAACACCCGCGGGCGAAAATTGTCGCAGTCTGCGATCGCGATGCCGGGCTGCTTAAAGGTCAGTGGGATCGCCAGACCGGCAACCTGGCGGTTCAGGGCGGACAGCGGGTAGACCTGAGCGTGTTGGCCACGTACACCAGTGTGGAAGAGTTAATCGACAACCCGGCGGTCGATGTCGTCGCCATCACCTTACCGACACCCTTACACGCCGATATCACCGTCAGGGCGCTGGCGGCTGGCAAGCATGTAATCTGTGAAAAGCCGATGGCCCTGACGCTGGCCGAGTGCGATCGCATGATCGAGGCATCATGCAATAGTGGCCGGCTGCTGATGATCGCGCAATGCATTCGCTTCTGGCCGCAATATGCGCTGATCAAGCAATATGTTGATGAGGGCCGCATCGGGGCCATTCGCTTCGTCAAGCTCACGCGTGTTACCAGCCCGCCGGACTATTCCAGCCAGAACTGGTTGATGGATGGCAGCCAGAGTGGCGGGGCCCTGTTTGATTTGCATGTGCACGATGTGGACTTCATCCACTACCTGCTTGGCAAACCCGCAACGATTCACGCGCGGGGTGCGCGCGGCCACTCTGGTCAGATTGACCATGTCCTGGCCACCTATAGCTTCATTGATGGTTCTTATGCCCTGTTGGAGGGGGGCTGGATCTACAATCCGCCGTGGCCATTCGAGATGGCGATTACGGTTTGCGGCGAACATGGGACGCTAACGTGGCAAATGAGTGGGGGGGCGGACGTAAAATTTTTCGCGGGAGGATCCGAGCCCGAAACGCTGACGTGTGGTTTGGAGAATGGCTATCTGCGTGAACTGGATTACTTCATATCCTGTATTATGAGCGAGCATCTGGTTGAACAGTGTTCGCCCGAGTCAACCCGGCGGAGCATCGCGCTAGCTCTTTTAGAGCGTGAAGCAGTGACTAGCGCGGATAGTATTCAAGTGCCGACAGAAGTCTAACTACCTGCTATCAGGTAAAAGTCATATATGATAGGACGTTCTGGTCACCTTTTGTAAATCTATTTGAATATTGAGTTTATTGCTCTTGACCTACCCCGTGACCGGTTACGTAGAATGGGTGTTATGTGGTACCGGATGGCTATCTTCGGGTGTCTGCTGGTAACCGGTTGTCAGAGTGCAACCGACGGGATCATTGTCCGGGCACCAGAGCCAGCGGGATCACAAGACGGTCAGCAAGTGGCGAATCTCGCGTTGGGGCCATCGGCGGATCATGCCTGGTTAGCCATGAATATGACCCAGCGTTCATCCTGGCCGGCAGTGAATGCGGGTTACCGTTTTGATGAATTGACCGAGACTATTTCGACAGAACTTGACGACCAATTTTACTATAATCGATTTGGTGGCTATTATCGGACGAGTGAAACCGTTAGCCGACATGTGTTGCTCCGGTAATGACCGGGCTATTGGCTGGCCAGACAATAACGCTGGCCTCGGCAAAGTCCGGGCAGTTATCAAGATTGGCAAAAGAAATAATGCGGTTGTCTTTTGGGAGCACGACGTGCCTAGAATCGTGCGAGTGCATGTAAATATATGTTCGCTGACTAACTTTTAAGGTTCGGGCTTTCCTGTGTGAGGGTTGTCCGCAGAGGGCGACGAAGAAAATCGAAGAAGATCGGAGGAGATCATGAAACTACGATCGGCACCTATTCTCGGTTGTTTCTTGTTATTGTTCACATTGGCTGATGTTCGCTTTGATTGCAAGGACTTGGGCGGAGCCGGGCTCATGGATGGGATCTGGCTGGCGGCCGCGGTTACTAATTCGGACACTAACGACGCAAACCTGCAAGGCCAAATCGATCAGCTCTCAGAGACGGTCGACAATCAAGCGGGCCAGACGCAGCCGGGCGTCCCGGGCGCCAACGGTAAAGATGGAGTGTCCTGCTGGGATCTTAATGGCGATGGTCTCGGCACCGTTGATGAGGATATCAGCGAGGATGGCAATTTCGATGCACGCGATTGCCAGGGCGCGGATGGCCAGGATGGCGCTGATGGCGCCGATGGTACCGATGGCGCTGATGGCGCTGATGGTGCTGATGGTACCGATGGTGCTGATGGCGCTAATGGCGCCGATGGCGCTGATGGCGCTGATGGCGCTGATGGCGCCGATGGTACCGATGGCACCGATGGCACTGATGGCGACGACGGCGCTGATGGCCGGTCGTGCTGGGATGTCAATGGCGATGGCTTCGGCGATGACATCGAAGACATTAATGGCGACGGTGCCTGGGATGCCCTCGACTGTCGTATGTTCTGCTGGGACTTCAACGGCAACGGTGTGGCCGATCCGGACGAAGACCTGAACAATGATGGCGATTTCAACGGACTCGACTGCGTTTCATATTGCTGGGACGTCAATAACGACGGCGTCCGCGACGAGGAAGAAGACGCCAACGGTGATGGATACTGGGATTCCGCCGACTGCCGCGGCAGCGACCTGACGGGTGTGATTGCTCGGGCTCGTATTGACGGTTTCGGCTATCCGCAGAGCGGCGAGCACATCGTCGGTATCGGCGACGGCACGACGACTTTCTGGGTCGACGTGGGCATATATGACGTCGTGGTCGATCTGGCCAGCACCTCAATGGAGCTGGGCGGTTTGACGCCGGCTGATGCCGAGAACTTCCCGATCTTCGTGACGATCCGTGCCACGACGAACGATCCGTTTGGCGGTCAAATTGGTACGCTGGTAAGCCACTATAGCTTCGAGGCTGGGGCGCTGGATCTGACGCCAGGCGCCGAAACGCTGACGGTCCGCATCCAGATCCTCGAGGTGCCTTCGGGAGATCATTGGGCGGCTGAGTTCAGCATTCTGGTTCTGGAACCATAAGAAACCATCCCCTTGTTGGCTTGGTGTGTGTCGCGAGCGGCACCGATCAAGAGATTGATCGGTGCCGCCGACATTTTGTCCGGTGATGGGCTACTCGATGGGCAGATTCTGGCGGCGATAAATGTAGACCGGCTTGTTGGCCCAGGTGATGCGGCTGAGTTGTGCACCCGCCGGTGGAAAGGTTCTTACCAGATAGTAATGTCTTTGCCACCAAGCCTTACGGTGCACCATCTGGTCGTCGGCGGTACAGACCAGCCAGGGTGGTAACTCGCTGGCGCGCAGGTCAGTGTGATACACGAGAGGGAGCAGATACAGATCGCGGTGCGCGAAGTCCAGCGGTGGTACCGCATAAGGGGCGGGTTCCTGGAGAACGGCAATCGACTCAATGGGGCGGGCATGTTGCTCGATATACTGAGCCGCCAGATGGCGCGATTCATCCGCGCCAGCGGCATCAATCGCGAACGCGCGCAGATAGGTGGCACTCTTCATCGGTGCAATACAAGCAATCGCCAGTAGGACCGCCAGCCAGCGTAGACGTCTATATGACAAAACAGCCAACAGGCTGGCGGCCGCGGCGCATAACAGAATTACAGGTAGAACCAGAAAACGGGCGTACTCAGCCGGTTTGCCGGCACCCAGCAGAATGGCGATGACCAACATGGCCAGCCCGCTGGCAGTGGCTATCGAGGTTGGTCCGGGACGTCGGCGCAGTAGCCAGGCTAATCCCAATAAGCCCACTAACAACAAACCAGGGCCGCAGCTCTCCCATAATAATTGGCCGACCCGCTGCGCACCGGCGGTTACCTGACGCATCTGGTTGGCGTACATTGCCGTGGAGTTGTCCACGTTGCTGGTCAGCGCGGCACGGTGGAAGAAAAAGTTATATGGCACGTATGGATTGGTTGCGAGGTACACGCCGACGGCCAGTGCCCCGGCGAGGAGCAGGTGCTTTACGCGGCAGTGTGGTGGCTCGTTTTGTCGGCGGAAAACTAAAAGTACTGGCAAAATAGCCATGGCAACCACGCCGGTGAGTACCAGGCTGGTGGCATAGCCAGTTTGTAATCCCAGCATAACGACGTCGCGCAACCGGCCGTGGGAGTGATAGTTCAGGGCGCTCAAAATAGCCCAGAGCACCAGGCAGGCTGCTGGTACGTGGGGCTTGGCTTCCAGGACGCCGCTGATAAATACGGGTGTGCAGGCGACGAACAGGAATGCCAACCAGGCCCCGCCCCGGCCAGCGGCGCGGCGGGTCAGTTTCCAGACTGCCACCAAGGTCAGAGCCCCGAAAATAAGCACGATAAAACGGGCGACCAGATAAAAACGGGCGAACAGCTCGGGTTGCTCCAGGTAGAGACTGGCATCGGCCGTCAGGTTGGTATATCCCGGCAGGGCGGCGACAGCGATAGCACCGGCCACGAGATAAATATATCCACCACCGTATTGATACAGTCGGGGATCGAAGTCCAGTTCTCGGGGCTGCATCCGTTGTAAAGCCATCAAAGTGATCATCTCGTCGGGTTGACGCGAGAAGAGTCGATAGCGGCGCAAGATCTCGGCGCGGGCGGATTCATCGCTGGTTAGTTTGACGATGCGCTCGTGGACAGCGAGGGGATTAAGGTCTGTATCGGCGCCCGCGGCGCGCTGGCGACGCTCCTGGAGAGCCGCGGCCACCTGGAAGCGCTCGGCGTTCCAGGCTGGTTGTCCGCCGAAGAGCAGCTTGTCGTGCGTGCGATCAGGCAGGCCCCATATCAGTAAAGGCGACATAAGCAGCAACCACAGTATAGCAGCCGGCCAAGCAGCGCAGAGTCGGTGGCGTGAGCGGTTTTTGGCCGCCACGACATGGCTCGAATTGTGTGTCGGTGCATTCACGTCAAAATGATATCGAGTATGCCCAGGATGCCCAGAATCAAACCAACAATGCTATTTACCGTGAAAAAGGCCACGTTAACACGACTGAGATTATTGGGCCGCACCAACGCGTTTTCCACGATCAGCAACACGGCGACACAGCCCACGCCAAGATAGTAGAGCGTGCCAAGTTTACCGGTGTAACCAACACCCAGCAGCGCGACGACCGTAATCAGATGGAAAACACGTGCCAGCCAGAGCGCGGAGGCAACTCCGAGGCGGGCGGGAATGCTGAACAACCCCACCGAGTGATCGAAATCGGTATCCTGGCAGGCGTAAATCACATCAAAACCGGCGATCCAGAAGGAGACCGCCACCATTAACAGCCAGGTAGGGGGACCGAGTGTGGCGGGATTAATCGCAATCCAGGCCGCCACAGGGGCACAGGCGATGGCAGCGCCCAGCGCCAGGTGCGACCACTGGGTGAAGCGTTTGGTGTAGGAATACAGACACAGCAGGCCGATTGTCGGCAGGCACAGAATTGTGGGCCAGGGATTGTGGTAAAAAAGCCAGAATCCGCCACAGACCAGTGCAAAAGCGACACAAGCCGCCAGGAAGAAAAGCCACGCCGCGGCTGAGCTGATTATACCGCGTGGAAGTGCGCGGTCGGCAGTGCGTGGGTTGAGCGCGTCATAATTGATATCGGCCAGACGGTTGAAGGTCATGGCAGCGCTGCGGGCGGCGACCATGGCCGCCACTATCAATCCAAGCTGGCCCCACTCTGGTAAGCCGGGACGCGCCGCGAGGAAAGTCGCCAACAATGCAAATGGCAGGGCGAAGATCGAGTGACTGAATTTGATCATCCGTCCCCAGGTATGCATGTTTGACAGCAGCGCGACCATCAGCGAACTCACTGGCTACGAGGGGGGGTCCGGATTCCAGCGCGTCGCGAGCTGGTGGGGAATTTGTAGCAGATCGAGCACGCGCCCCACAACGAAGTCCACCAGATCGTCGACCGACCGCGGGCGCAGGTAGAAACCCGGGCAGGCCGGGCAAATCAGACCACCAGCCTGGCTGACGCGCAGCATGTTGGCCAGGTCAATCTGGTTGAGCGGCATTTCACGCGGGACCAGGATCAAGCGGCGGTTTTCCTTGAGTGTGACCAGGGCGGCGCGGGTAATCAGATTGTCGCCCATGCCATTAGCGATGGCGGCCAGCGTGTGCCCGCTACAGGGGCAGATCACCATGCCGTCGGTGATGAAAGAGCCGCTGGCCAGGCGCGCCCCGATATCCTGGCAGGGGTACAGCGTGACGTTAGTAGCCGAGTGGTCCAGCAGCGTCGCGACAGTCAGTTCGGTAAGTTCCAGCTCCGTAGTCAGGATAATCCGACCGGGATCTGATATCACCAGATGGAGATGAAGCTCGTTTGAGGCGAACATCTGTGCCAGCCGCCGCGCGTAGCGCGCCCCGCTGGCACCAGTGACGGCCATGATGATGTTTTTCATGGGAGCACCGGACTTTTGGGAGTGTTATCTTCGCGGGGCTGGAGGATGTGCAGGCGTTCGACCGCCAGGGAGCCCCAGTGCGTATCGGCGAAGCGTGAGACCAGCTCGCGCATACGTGCGATGCCGGCCTGTCGCCGAGTTTCCTGGTCCGGCCCACGGTTTTGAATCTCGAGCTCGGCGAGGCGGAACATGGCCTCGGCCAGGGCATCACCATCAGGGAAGTCGCGGATGCAGGCGCCCAAGGCGGCGGCGCGATCGTCGCGTTCACCCAGGCCGGCGGCCCAGTGTACGACGAGGTTGTCGTACAATAGTGAGTCACGATAGCGATCAGCCAGGCGGAGCAGTTGCTCGCGATAGGTCGGGCGATGTGGATCGAGGTTGGCCAGCTCACGTAACGGTGCCTGTCCGTAGTGCGGGTCATTGCGGTTGGCCAGGATCAGCTCGCGCAAACGCCGCGCCTCGCGCATGTATGGCTCGGGCTCAAACGCCAGGCTGGTCTCGGGTAGCGCGCCGCGCAGCCAGCCGCGGTTGGCGGGCTGCGTGGCGGCCTGGGTCGCGGCATACTCGGTTGTGGGCAGCGCCTCGAGTTCCGCCAGGAAGTTCAGGGCCGGGGCAACTTCGCCGCGGCGGAGGGCGAGCTGGGCGAGGCGCAGGCGCGCGGCGACCGCGAATGTCGAGTCGGAGTGTCCGCTCAGCAGCGCCAGCCAGGTCTCCTGCGACTGCACATGCGGATAGTCAGAGTAGATCTCACGGCGCGGCGGGGCATTAAGTGGCAACGACTTGCGGGCGTCCAGACGCAGGTCCAGCACACGGCCCTGGATGCAGAGCACGCTGGGGATATAGCGGCTGTTGGGATGGTCGGCGATGAAGTCGCGGCAGGCCTCGTATGCGTCCCGACGGTCGGCCAGGAACTCACACCACAACTCGTGTGTGAGGCGTTCATGCTGCGCCAGCAACGGTTCGACGCGACCGGCGAAGACGCTGAGCATCTCGGTTCGGTGCGCCGGATCGTCCATGCGCGCCCGCAGCATATCCAGCAGCCGGTCGGATACGTCCCGCGTGACGAACCGCGCGGCGCGGGGGCCATACTCCGCCTCCAGGATACGGTAATGCACCTCATCAACACCCACACCAAACTTGAACAAGATAGCGGGGGTGGCAAACATGATCGCCATAACCGGTGCCACGGCTCCCGGACGATAGTTCACAATGCGTGAGATAGCCAGAATGGTACCTAACATTGCGGAAGCGGCGATCAGGGCCAGGATCCATGGCGCGGCCAGCAGCAGTTTCTGGCTGGGATAAGCGTAAGTGCCGATCTGATGCGGCATGCCGCGAGTTGCCAGGTACAGGTACAGGATCACCGGGAGCATCCCGACCAGGGCCGCGCCGAAACGGAATGATAGTCGGAATGGCTTGACCGCCGCCAGGATACAGCAGCCTACCAGTGTCAACGCCATCCAGGGCATGTGGGCGAAAACCAGAACGGCCGCCGCAAAAGGCAGGGCGTAAGGAAAACGGTAGAGTATCGCAACGGAGATCGGCACGGCGACGATCGAGGCCACCAGCAGACCGAGTACGACACCATGCATGGGTGTCTGCTCAACACTGATGGGGTAAAGCACAAAGTCATTCAGGTTCTGGGTTTGTTCGCCCCAGAATTTCATTGGGGCCAGATAGCCATCCCGGGAGAAATCGAAGGCGCGGCCGAAGTGCAGCCAGTGGGTAAAAATGCATAATCCGCAGAACAGGACCAGGTTGAGCAGCAGCAGGAGGATGGCTCGAATGCGGTATTTAGGTTCGGTGCGTGACCAGACATCGACGATGGCGGGCCGCGGAGCCGTGATCGCGGCTGGTATGAGATCTTCCGTTGACGGATCGGTATCCGCCGGCCGAGCCTCGTCGTCGGGTTGATTTGGAGCCATTATTCCGGCCATGGTGTCCCATGCTAATCGACCCACGGCGGGATGCAATCACAGGGCTGGGGGCAGGTGCCGGTGGATTCAAGAGACGGCGGCTGGATGGTTATCTCGTTGTGATGACTGTGGATGGACCCGCTGGATTGTGCTAGAATTCTAACCTTCCCCGCCGGCCCGCGGCCAGGAGAGTGACCGGGAAGTGGCTCAAGGCGGTCGACAGGAGGCAAGCCGTGGCCACGCGTGGCCGCGGGTGGTCCGACGGGACAACATTCGGACCTGGATACGCTGGTATGCAGTTTAGCGGCACCGTTTTATGTCGTTTGACGCGCAGGCAGAAGAAGTGCGGCGGTAAAGGCCCGGAAAACGGATAGAAGTATGGAAGAAAGTGGCAGTTCCTTGAGGGTGCCGCTTAATTACGGACACGGGGCCCAGAGTCGTGCGGAGGACCGGTTGAGATGGCGGACGAAGAACAGGTTGTGGAAGAGTCAGTAGTCGAGGCCACCCCTGTGGAGGACGAACCGAGCAAGGGACCATTCCTTAATAAATATTTCAAGGCCACCATCAAGATGCAGGTTTCCGACCTGCACCTGAAAGCCGGGTCTCCCCCGCGAGTTCGCATGCGGGGCGATCTGCGGCCGCTGACCGGGGGAGTGCTGACGGCGGAGCAGATTCGGGCGGGTATATTCGAAATGATCTCACCCAAACTACGAGCGCAGTACGAGGAGTTGGGCGCCGTGGACTTTGCCTATGATGTCGGGCCGCAGGGTAACGCCGACCGTTTCCGGGTGAACGCTTTTCAACAGCGTGGCAAGATGTCGGTAGCGGCCCGGCGTGTCTCGCGTGACATCAAGAATTTCGAGGAGTTGTATCTGCCCGCCTCGATGTCCAAGATTGCCGAGTTCGAGCAGGGGCTGGTGCTGCTGGCGGGTATCACCGGTTCAGGCAAGAGCACGACCATCGCGGCCATGGTTGATTACATTAACCAGCGCGAGCCGGTGCACATCGTGACCATCGAGGATCCGATCGAATACCTGTTCACCGACAAGAAAGCCTGTATCAACCAACGCGAGATCGGGATTGACGTGCAGGACTTCCACTTGGCACTTAAGTATCTGATGCGTGAAGACCCGGACGTGGTGCTGATCGGCGAGATGCGTGACATGGAGACGTTCAGCGCGGCGTTGCACGCCGCCGAGACCGGCCACCTGGTTTTCGGGACGATTCACGCCTCCAGTTCCTCGCAGACAATTTCACGTCTGTTGGATCTGTTCCCCGAGGGTTCCCGACGGCTGGTGCGGCAGACGCTGGAGTTCAACCTGCAAGCGATCATCTGCCAGAAGCTGGTGAAGTGTGTCAAGCCGGATATTCCGATCATTCCGACTGTTGAGATAATGGTGACCAACCCGCCCATCCGAAAGCTGATTCGCGAGGAGCGTGATAACGAGATCGTCGACGTGATTCGGGCCTCCTACGACGCCGGCATGGTCGACTTTACGGAGCACCTGCGGCAGTTGGTCGAGAAAGGCTTTATCGATCACGAGACAGCGTATGAGGCGGCGCCAAACCCGGACGAGTTGCGCATGGCATTGAAGGGAATTCGAGCCGCCGGCGGTGGTATCCTCGGTTAGTGTTGATCCGCCGCGAGAGTACTCGCGGTGACAGGAGACATCATGTTGCTGGCTTATATCGACCTGCTGGCCCAGCTACCGGATAGCAACATGTACATGCATCCGGTCAAGTTGGCGGCGATTGTGGTCGTCTTTGTGATCTGGGCATACTTCGCTCAGTGGGTGGACAAGGACACGGTTGTGGTCAACACCTTCCGGGAGCCCTGGAATATGGCCGTGGTCGGCACGGGGGTGGCCGCCGTGGCGTTGGCTTTCTTCCTGCCCAGTTTCCTGATTGGCTATCTAGCAATGGTGGCTTTGAACCTGGCGGTCATGATCGCCTACGTCGTCCATCGGAACGGATTGGTGCAGCCGGATAACACGGTCTGCTCGATGGCGCATGTCCGGCGTATTCAGGAACAGGGTCTGTTCAGCAAGAAGAAGAATAAGGAAGTCAAGGAACGTGTCCGGCTGACCGGTGCCGACAAGAACGTGGTTGAAATTCCAGATGACGACATCGAACGTGAACAGTACCGGCTGACACAGGACCTGATCTTTGACGCGTTATATCAGCGTGTATCAGAGGTGGACATTACCCCCGCCGGCCAGGCATCCAAGGTTACCCATCTTATAGACGGTATCCCCACTGAACGGGAATCGCTGTTGCGTCCCGAGGGTGACGCGGTTGTACGTTTCATCAAGCAGATCGCCGGTTTGAACATCGAGGAACGCCGCAAGCCCCAGCGTGGCAAGATTATGACCGCGATCGGCGACAACAAGTTTACTGTGATGATCGAATCAGCCGGCTCCAACGTCGGTGAACGACTGCGCATCCGGGTGATCGGCGGCGAGGGCTACTACAAGGTCAAGGATCTGGGCTTCACGGAGAAGCAACAGGCATCCCTGGAGCAGCTCATGGACCAGCCTACCGGGGTGTTCCTGCTGAGTGGTCCGGCCAATAGCGGGCTGACCACCACGGTCTACAGCTTCACGCGTAGTCACGACGCTTTTCTGCACAATATCCAGATGCTGGAATACGATCGGGAAATTGACGTTGATAATGTTACCCAGCACGTCCATACACCGGGCGAGAACCGTAGATTTCTGGACGACATGCAGAAGCTGGTACGTTCGGATCCGGACATGCTGGTATTCCCCGAAATCCGCGACCACGATGCCGCCGAGCTGATCAGCAAGGCGGCCACCAACAAGATCAAGACCTATATCGGCATGACGGCGGATAACGTTTTTGAGGCGCTCAAGAAGTGGATTGCCCTGGTGGGTGACAAGGCGCTGGTGGCCAAGAGCCTGAAGTTGGTAACCAATCAGCGGTTGGTGCGCAAGCTGTGTGCGGAATGCAAGCAGCCGTATAAACCCGATAGCGCCACGCTCAAGAAGCTGAATATGCCGACGAACGCGGTTTTGCACCGGCAGCCCGAACCGCAATATGACAAACACGGCAATCCGGTCGTCTGTCCATCCTGTCAAAACAGTGGTTATGTTGGGCGAACCGCGGTCTTTGATACGTTGGTGGTGGACGATGGGATGCGCAAGGTGATCCGCGAGGCAGCCAGCATGAGCGAGGTTCAGACCTACGCAATCAAGAAGGGGGGCGTGGGTCTGCAAACCCAGGCCATTCAGAAGGTGCTGGATGGCACGACAAGTATTCAGGAAGTCGTCCGCGTGATTCGTGGCCAGAGCAGCCGCGGCGGCCCCGGCAAACCCGGTCCCGGCGCTCGTCCGGCGCCCAAGCCCCAACCCAAGCCACGTCCTGACCCCCAGGCGACGTAGTACTGGAGTATCGCGATGGTACTGAACATTCTGGCATTCCTGTTCATCGTCGGCATCACATTCATGCACTCGATCTTCGGGCTTTTCAGCGGATTGATCGATGTCTTTTGCGCCATCGTGGCCATGGTGGTGGCCTTTGGCTGTATCGATGCCGTAAACGAGTTGGTAGTTGGGCAGGGGCTGCATCCGGCATATTCCCTGCCGGTTTGTTTTATCTTGTTGTTTGCCGTGACCCACATAGTTCTGCGCGTGGCGGCCGACAACCTGATCCGCGGCAATATTCGCCTGCCGCGCATGCTCGATTGGGTCGGTGGTGGCATCTGTGGCTTCATCATCGCGCAAATCACCGTCGGCATGATGCTGCTGGGTATCCTCATGCTGCCGTGGGGCGGTCGGGTCATGATGTTCTCGCGCTATGAGCGTGTCGAGGCTGTCAGTCCGGAGGCCGATCAGGTGGAATTCGCGCATAACAGCATCTGGTTCATGCCGGATGAATTCACGGTTGGTCTGTTCAAATTGCTCAGCGCCGGAAGCCTGAAGCATAAAACTCCCTTTGCCAGCGTCTATCCGGATTACGCCGAGTGGGTT
Source organism: Planctomycetota bacterium (assembly GCA_043820985.1). Lineage (GTDB taxonomy): Bacteria > Planctomycetota > Phycisphaerae > UBA1845 > Fen-1342 > JAAYXS01. The sequence goes on along the minus strand of JBDRDH010000143.1, from coordinate 15,720 downwards.
TTCTGGTCCGGCAACACGGTCCAGCACGAATCCACGCCCTCGGCTTACAACGATGATCAAGCGAAAGGCTTTGGAGCGCGCGGATTGTCGGTGGTGACTTGGTGGGAGCCGAAGGGGGCGGTCAGTGGCGAGTATCGGCGCATGTTACCTACTCAGCAGGAATCCCAGCCAAGGGTAGAGCCGAGGGATTACCGCCTGGACCCGAGCGGAGCCACCCGGCTGATCGCCATCCGGCTGTCGCTCAAGCAAGGGGCGGCCGATCGCGAGAAGGGTTCGGCTTTCCATCGCTTCCGGCCCTCGATGGTTCGGCTGGTGGGCGATGTTAATGGCGAGCCGCGCCATTACATTCCCCGGATCGTTGGCGGGGCCGCACCGGGCACTGACGAACTACGGATCGCCGACCTGGATCACAACTTCGTGGTTCCCGCCGGCGGCGATGTGCCGCTCGATGTTTACTTCGAGGTGGATCGTGATTTTACGCCGCGTTTTGTTGAGTATCGGCGTTTCGCGCGGGCGGCGATTACCGGCGAGGCGGCCGCCAGCGGGCCGGATGACAAGCTGTTCGCCGGCGCGTTCCAGACGGATAATCTGCCGCGCGTGATTGGCGGAATGCGTTTCATCGATGCCATCATCCCGGATGGCACGGGTGATTTGGTCGAGTTGCCAATACCGCTGCTGCGCTCGGCGCTGAGCAGCGTTGAGGTTCGGGACGGTAAGTTCCTCGGTGGCCGGATCGCTGGTCCCGTCTCGCGTTTTACGGGATCTGGTCAGACGGTGACCGAGTTTGCCCTGCCGGAAGGCATGCGCCTGTTTCAGTTGCGTTGTCACGCCCGCAGCGCCAGCACGATAGCCGGGCACGTGTTTAACTTCGTGGGCTCGACACTCAACCAATACCGGGCATTTGATGATCAGGCCGGGGAATATCGCCTGTGCGGCTATTACGGTATCGTCACCCAGAATGGCGAGCGGTTCATCGAACTGTTTATCACAGGTGATCCAGGCGATCCGGCTTTCCGGGGCATGCTCGACTTCCAGCAACTCGACAAGAGCAAACTGACCGGCAGCGATGGGGTCATTGGACTGCTGTTCTATGTTGAGCCGAAACCCGGACTGCACATCGGGCGCGTGGTTAACCAGCGGAACCAGGGCGTGTCATTCGTGAATCCCGGATATCCGATCCAGTAGGAATATAAACCTCCCGAATGGGTGTCTATTTAATACTGGTATGAGCCGGGGGGGGTGTATCCTCTTTGATTTTCTGCCGTGCGACCTCGTCCTCCGCGCAGGAAAACAGCATCATGTCTTCCTTGATCCGGGCCTGAAGATGGACCGGGCGGCCCCACAGCAGACGCAGGTTTTTCAGGCAATCGTTCGCGTATTTTATGTCGATATCCACTCCCAGATGTTTATGCGCCAGGTAGAGTTCGGCGCGGTTGGCGTAGTTGCCGTCAACCACATAGATATACGGCTGGCCGTGGTTCGTCAGCATGAAGAGCAGGGTTTGCTTGATGCGGTCGAAGTCGCGATCAACCGCCACCATGCGGCCGGTGTTGGGATCCTGGCGGTAGTGGTATAACTGGTGGCGATCGACAAACTCCGGCGTGAGAAATTCATCGATGAAGGTAATGTCGTTGTGTACCCGGCGAACCTCGAAGATTTTCGCGCGTCCCTGGTTCAGGCCGGTGTCCCAGCCGCGCCGCTGTTCGATGGATTGACACTCTTCGTAATCCTTGCCGAAGCGGCCCTGGTTCCAGCGTTGCTCGATGTCGCGGAAGAGCTCGACGCCGACCTTGTAGGGATTGAGGCGGCCGGGCGAGGAGGCGACGGTGCCGGAGTGGTGGTCGGCATAGGTGATGATCTCATCGTCGCGCAAGTGATAGCGCGTCATCATGTATGAATGCCAGTAAGTTGCCCAGCCCTCGTTCATGATCTTGGTTTGACCCTGCGGGGCGAAGTAGTAGGCCTCGTTGCGGATAATGTCGAGGATATCCGCCTGCCAGTCGTCCAGGGGCGCGTGTCGCAAAAGGAATAACAGTACATCGCGTAGGGGCACGGCGGGGAAATTACTTTTACGGGCTTCGGCGTCGGCCTGGTCACGCGCGCGTTCGGCGGCCAACTGGTCGGGGGGATTGATGTAGCGTTCCATGTACGGCTTGGCGGGGTAGCGCGAGACAGTGGTTGGGGCGGGGCGCTCCCGGGCGGTTTCCGAGGAACGCCGTTGTCGCTTGGGTTGCCGTACCATGAAGGGCAGATACGGATCAATCAGATTCTCGAGCGACAGGCAGACGTCGATAAAGGTTTCGACGGGTTCATGACCCTCACGCTCGATATGGCGATGGATGCGCGTGGCATGATTGGCCATGCCATCTATCATCTTGCGGTCGGTCCGGCTGAACCAGATATTGTTTTTGAAGAAATCGCAATGCGCGTAGACGTGGGTCATGACCGTCTTCTGGTCCACCAGCGCATTGTCGTTCAGCAGGTAGGCGTAGCATGGATCGTTATTAATGACCATTTCATAGATCTTGCCCAGTCCGTAGGTGTGCTGCTTGCGCAGCCGCTCATACTCCATACCGAAGCGCCAGTGGGGATAGCGTTGCGGGAAGCCGCCATATGCGGCGATCTGATTCATCTCGTCGAAATCGAGCATCTCGAAGATGGTTTCAAAGAAGTCCAGGCCCTCCTGGCGGGCGCGTTGTTCGATGGCAGTGCGATGCTCTTCAAGTTCAGTGGGGAACGTTCGGGGCACAATGTTCTCCAACCATGTTGCGTGAGATTCTATCGTCTGATTGCGGGCGTGTCTTGCGGTACCTGAAATCCGGGTTTAAGGGCAACTCCCGTGAAGCGCATCATTTACGTCGAAGCCACTCGGCGGTAGATTCCACGTATGCAAGTGACAGAGTGCTAGCGCGTGGTACTGACGGTTTCGAGGACCTGTACGAACCCGCGGGATGCGGAGGCAATCATGAGTATGCAACCCCATGCGGAGGAAAATGACGAGCCCCGCGCGGAAATACCCGAGATACGCAAGCCGGCTTCGACCTGGATGGTCCTCGGCCTGCTGGTGTTGCTGGCGGCCTGGTTTGTTTTCACCCAGATTTACGCGCGTGGCGGAGAAGAGATTAAATGGCACGACGATCTGGCGGTGGCCGAGCAAATGGCGCGCGCCACCGGGCAGCGTATTTTCCTGGTACTTCACGAGCCGGATTGTCCGATCACCGCGGGCAACGATCGCGACCTGTTCTCGCAACGCTATGCCAAACGTCGCCTGGCGAAAATGACATGTTGCCGGATAGAGCTGAAACCACTCGATCCCTTACGTGTGCGTTTCAAGCTGGAGAAGCTGCCAATCATGCTGGTGCTTGAGGCGGAGCCGGGCAAACCTCCGATAAGTAAGCTGGAGGGCAAAGTAGATCAATTGCAGTTTGAGACTTATGTGAGTCCGGAATAACAGGAGGGGCGTGGTTCAATTGCAACGGGAACCAGCAACACCAGGGTTGATGCCGCGGAAGCTCCATGGCCGTTATCACGGCGCGCGGCCGGGGTTGATCTGCGGCGTGGTGGCCCTGCTGGTTTACCTGGCGACCTGTATGCCGGGGGTGGGGTGGCAAGATAGCGGGATTCACCAGTATCGTATTCTGACCGGGTGGCTCGAGAATCCGCGCGGTCTGGCCTTGTCACACCCGGTGCATTACTGGTTGGGGCGCGGGCTGTTGGCAGTTCCACTTCCGCTCGGTGAGCCGGCGTATCGACTCAATTTGCTATCGGTGCTGGCGGGGGCAGCCGGCGTGGGGCTGTTGGCCGCCACGGTAGCGGCGGTGAGCCGGCGTCTTTCGGCCGCTTACCTGGCCGCGGCAGTGTTGCTGGTAGCGCATATCTACTGGCAGATGTCGGTCACCACGGAGGTTTATGCCGTCGATGTGGCCCTGCTGACGCTGGAGTGGTATCTGCTGTGGCGATTTATTTCGGGCGGATCACCGTGGTTTATCGTGGCGGTCTTTGCTGTTAATGGCTTACATGTCGCCAATCATCTGTTTGGGCTACTGGCGTTAGTGCCGTATGTGCTATTGGCACTGCAACGTGTCTGGCGCCGACAACTTGCCGTTCGGTGGTTGCTGGCGGGGGCCCTGGCCTGGCTCGTGACCTGCACGCCGTATTGGGCTTTGGTGTTGGCGTACTATGTTCGCACTGGTGATATCGCTACCACGTTGCGCTCAACATTCTTCGGTGGCAGTGAGCGTGGTGGCGGCTGGGCGGATGATGTGCTCAATGTCGGTTTACCACTGGGTCATCTGAAGATCGTGGTTTTAACGCTGGGATACAATTTCCCCTCCCTGGTGCTGCCCATCGGCCTGGCTGGGGTCCTGCGTCCGACACGCGGCCGAGGTCGGGCCTTTCGGTGGGTGCTCATTGGTCAAACACTGATCATGGGCGGATTTCTGGTGCGCTATACCGTTCCGGACATTCATACCTTTTTCATGCCAATATGTGCCCTAGTGGCCCTGTGGTTTGGTTTGGGCGTGGACCGTCTGTTAAATGGTATTCGCGGCCAACGGACTCGGCGTTGGGTGGTGGGCCTGCTGGCGCTCAATGCAGCTATACCGCCCGTGGTGTATGCTGTTTTTCCGGAGGTGGCCCGCCAGCGTGGGTGGATGCGCTCCCGGATGCGTGACATTGCCCATCGGGATGAGTATGCGCACTTTTTCCGTCCCTGGCGTGGCGGAGACGACTCTCCGGCCGTCTTCGCCCGCGAGGCCCTGGACCGTATCGCTCCAGCGGGATGGTTGTTGGCGGAAGACACCACCGCCTATACGACGGCGTACACCTACTGGGTGCACGGCGGCCCGCCCGATGTGCGAATTTATGGCGACCGCACATGTCTGAATTTGTCAGGGCGACCATATCTTAGTGATACCGAGCTAGCCGAATTTCTAGCCGTGGGGGGGCAGGTGGTCGTTGTGCCGGGGGAGGTGACCGAGCGTATCTGGGGGGGGCGTTTCGTCCTGGATCGGTCGCGGAATGACTTCTGGCTGGTCCACCCTGAGCGGCCCCCGCAGGACTAGCGCGGTGTGCGATTGCGCAGGTAACCCCTGATTATCTTGACCGCCCAGCTCGACGTGGGGGGCAGAGCGGTTATGGTAGCGAAAGTTTATCTCGCGCCACTATGGTTGGGGTCATAGCGGAAGCGAGAGCACATTCTAACAGCAAAGGGGTTCGTCATGCGGTAGCGAATTGTCCGACTCGGTCCGACGGCCGTTATCTTGGGTGCGGCGGCGTATGGAACCGCCGAATGCGAGTGGCGCCTGGCAACATCCGTTCAGGTCCAAGCTCGCACGGAGAGCTACCATCCAGCGACTTGCCCAGGTGCCAAACCGCGACTGGAGTACTGACAATGGACGAATTCAGACGATTCTCAATCCGCATGGCCGCAGGCGCTCTGTTGAGTGTCATGCTCCTGATCTCTTCATCATTCGGACAGGTGGCGGGCAGTGGTTTAACGATCGATGACTTGCTGGCCCTGGCCGCCGCGCGGCGCGAGCGGCTCGTCACGCTTCAGCTCGCTTTCACCGCCGATCAGGAGCCGCCAGCCGGGGGAAGATTCGCGCGGACGTATATACCTTCCATCTCTCGGACCATCCTCATTGACCTGGATACCGGCTGGTATTCCAGCAGCGGACTCTGGAGCTAGCCACCGAGGCTGAACCTGAGCCGGTAGAGTTTGCGTTCGATGGCGAGATCGAAAGCACTTTCCTGCCTGGCCCGATGCTGGGCCTCGTTGACGACTATGCTCAGTTGGACGGCCGCCAGGAGGCCGGCGTCCTGGGGGTCTTGATGCTTAACGCGCCCGATCCCGATGGTACCGGAATAGAAGACGCTAGCCTGGAGAGCTTATTGCGACATGGGACTCTGGCGGAAGAAATCGAAGATGTTGGCGGACGTCCATGTTACGTTGTGGAAGCGGTGTTCGAAGGTCTCCACTATGCCACGATCTGGCTTGACGCGGAGCGCGATTTGCTGCCAGTAAAGAAGGTCGTTTATGGCAGAGATGGATCCGAAGCATCCGTCGTGGTGGTCAACGAAGCGGTCACCTTTGAGGAGACTTGGAGCGGAGAGACGCTGTGGGTGCCAACGCAATGGGAGGCACAGATTCGGATTGGGGGAGAACTGCTTCGTCGCTCCTTCACGGTGGACGCCGAGTCGATCGTCGTAAACCCGGAGGTAGAGGAAAACGAGTTTCGCATTGACTTTCCACCCGGCACGACGGTGATGGATCGCGTCGCGGGCCTGACGTACACGATCTCCGAATCCGGTGAAGCCGTGGAGGTCGTAGGGGAGGACCTGGCGCGCGTGCAGGCTGACTTGGAGGCCCAGCTCAGCTTGCCGGCGGAGAAGCGCGGTACGAACGCCCGTGAGCGCCCGCAACGGATGTCGCGAACTGCGCCTCCGGTGCCAGACCAGGACCGCATCTCTGCTCCGCTACCCGATGGTCAATCGGCTTCAGAGGACGGCGCGGGTTCCGGTTCGCGCCCAGCGCTAACGACACGGGCAGCGGCGGGAGTCGATGAGTCACCGCAGGTCGCGGAAACCCGCCCGGCCACGAGTTCAGGGCAAAACGCAGAGGTCTCAAGATCATACGACACGCACACGCCCCCGGCGGGACAGGCGATTGCCACGCCTGCGACTGACGGCCCGGTGGTTCCCGCGCCACAGCCCGCAGCCAACCTGATGTTGTGGCTCGTGCCGCCGCTCATTCTGGTTGCGCTTGCGCTCCTGATCGTCTATGCTCGCTTCCAGTGGCGCAAAGCCAGTGGTCGTACACATTCTGAACCGCGATAATGCTCCGGAGGGTGTGCTACCATACCGGAGGCGCACGACAATATATCGACGGGCGGCCTGCTTGTCAGACTATGGTCGCACGTCTTAGGAGCCCAAGATGCGACGCCGCTGTCTTATCGGGATACTGGCAGTCCTTGTGATCGTAGTTGCCTGGTGGACCTTCATCAGTGTCCCTAAACCGGGCATTACCCGCTTTGACGTGCCGGCCGGGAGTGAGGTACGGTTGGAGCCCGTCTCAGGAGATTCTGAGTCTGTGTACGCACTGAGCGCGTCCGAAGTGATTCGGTATATTCCTGAACCGGATACCGCCGTGCGCAAGGCGCTGCTTCCCAAGTCCCAGGGAAGCGCGATGTCCGAGGTCGTTTCTGTTACGGCACTGTGGGATGGCGAGTTGCACCTGACGAACGTTCAAATCGGATACTCGCCTTTGCCTCGAACTCTGTTTCAGGTCTTGATCCATTCGTTGGAGATTCCAACGCACATGTTGGATGGAATCGGGATCGCGCACGATATTGAACTCCCGGGGGACTGGGTTATTCGGCGTGGCACGGATCCCGCGGAGTTTCTGCCCTACATCGCCGAGGTTGTGCGGGCGGCTGGACACCCGGAGTTCGCGTTCATACGTGAAGAGCGGGATCAGACGATCTACACGGTGCGAGGCACGCCGCGTTCCCCAACCGAGGCCATTCAGTTGTTTGCGCCTTTCTCCTACGTTGAGGAAGCACCGACACAGGGCGGCACAGTCGAGAAGTTTCTGCAAGAGATGAGTCGCGCGATTGGGTGCCCGATCAGGAACGAACTGTCTCAATACGACCTGGACAGGCTGGTGTGGCGGGATAACTCCCATGCCTATTATCAGTTAGGTGCCGGGCCGTCGGAGCATATGATCTCCAGCCTGCTCGAGAAGACAGCCTCAAGCCTGCGGATCTCATTCGACAGATCTCAATGTAAGAGCGTTGTCTGGCGACTGCACGAAGGTACCCTCGCTGAGCAACCCTGACAGAGGATCCACGCATAGGGAGCCCAAACAACTCACAGGGGATCATCCATGCCGACCACACGCCGTATTGCGGCGTCAAATCGATCAAGCCAGACCGGCGACAAATGGCGATCCGTCGAAAAAGCCCCTATTGAGCACCATGCTGGGATTGCCAGGGGGCGAAAACGCGTTAGACTACCTGGATCAGGGCGGCAGGGCTGTGTGTGCGAAATCAGTATCGTCACCGCCCACGCTGGCGCTGGTCCCGCAGGGCCGGTTGTTACAGCGACCATATGTCAGTAACCGGGTCCTATAAACGGACTCTGTCGGGTCGCATCGGCGACCCGTTTTTGTTGGCGTAGTGCGCGCCAGTCGGGTTCTCCGCGTGTGCGGACGACAGCCGATTCAGGGAAAAACCGCGCGCTGCTAGGTAGGCCATGGACAACGAGTACCGGCATGAGTAACGATTTGCTCCGCATCATCGACAGCATCTGCCGAGATAAGAATATCGATCGCGATTCATTCGTGGCCGATCTTGAGAACGCGATGGTCAGCGCCATCCGCAAAGCCTTTGAGATGGCTGAAGAAGTGGAAGTACACCTCGACCTGCTGAGTGGGAAGATTGCCGCGACGGTTGACAATGAACTGGTTGACATGCAGGTACTCGGTCGTATCGCGGCTCAGACCGCCAAGCAGGTGATTATTCAGAAAACCCGCGAGCGCGAACGCAACAGTATTTATGAGGAGTTCTCCGAGCGGCGCGGCACGATCGTTACCGGCAACGTGGTACGGGCCGAAGGCGGTAATCTATTGATTAACATCGGTCGTACGGAGGGATTCCTGCCACGCAGCGAGCAGATTCCCGGCGAGACCCATCACGTCGGCGAACGTATTCGAGTGTTGATCCTCGAAGTCCGCGAGTTGCCCAACCAGGTAAAAATAATTCTGTCACGTTCGCACCGCGAGTTCATCCTGAAGCTGTTCGAGATGGAAGTCCCCGAGGTGGCCGAGCAGATTATCGAGATCAAGGCGTTGGCGCGCGAGGCGGGCTATCGCACCAAGGCCGCCGTCAGCAGTATCGACAGCAAAGTGGATGCCGTGGGGGCCTGTGTCGGTGTGCGCGGTAGCCGGATCAAAAACATCGTGGAAGAGCTGGGGGGCGAAAAGATCGACATTGTCCGCTGGAATGAATCCAGCCAGATTCTCATCCAGAATGCCCTCAAGCCGGCCGAGGTACAGGAAATCGCGCTATGCTTCGAGTTGGACAAGGCCACGGTGGTCGTGGCCGAGGATCAGCTTTCGCTGGCAATTGGCAAACGCGGGCAGAATGTCCGTCTGGCCGCGCGTCTGACGGGCTGGGACATCGATATCCTGACGCCGGCCGAGTACAACAAGCACCTGGAAAATCTCGAACGGGTGGTTAAGAACGTCGAGGGCGTCGATGACCTGATCATCGACAAGTTAGTGGCGATGGGCTGCGTCTCGGCTGTTGACCTGGACGACGTCGGCCCCGACCCGTTGGTCAACGAGCTGGAGCTGACTTCCGAACTCGCCGAGCGCATCGTCGAAGCCGCCGGTGAAGAGGCTATCCGCCAGGAAGAAGAACGAATCGAATTGGCCAAGACCAAGGCGCAAGCCGAAGCCGCTGGTATTACAACCGAGCCGACGGCAACGCCGGCGGAGGAGCCGGGTGTCGAGATCGGTGATGAATCAACACCGGCAGCCGAAGCGGAGGTGGCCGCGGGTTCATCTTTTGTGGCGGAAACTCCGGTGCAGGATGCAGGCAGCGTGGAGCCGATCGAAGCTGCTCCCGCTACTGGGGATGAAGTTTCGGAGGAGCACGCGGTAGACACCGCCCAGGTTGATACCGAAGCTGTTCCTGCCCCGAATGAGGATCAAGCCGTCCCGGATGTGACACCAACCGGCGTTGATCTGGACAATCTGGTCGCGGGGGCCACGTTGAGTGAGAGTGGCACCGAGCCGACTAATGACCCCCCTAGCGACGATCCGACCAAAACCACCGAAAAAACAGATGGCTAGCTGAATAATTCCCGGATTGCTGACTCGGGATCGTTGGCCCGGATTAGTGCCTCGCCAACTAATAAGGCCCGCGCGCCGGCGGTGTGCATACGCCGTACGTCCTGGCGGGTCTTGATGCCGCTCTCGGCGACCAAGGGTGTCCCGGGGGGGATCAATGGAGCCAGCTTTTCCGTAGTGGCCAGATCGACCACCTGGCGTTTGAGGTCGCGGTTATTGATACCCAGCAGCAAGCCGGAGCGGCGACCTACATCGAGTGCCAACAGGGTCTGGACCAGGACGTTATGCTCGTGTACCTCGACCAGCACACAAAGATCCAGCTCGGCTGCCAGATCCACCAGTTCAACCAGCTTTGTGGTGGTCAGGGCATCGGCGATCAGCAGGACGGCGTCGGCGCCGTACGCGCGACTTTCATGCAGTTGATAAGAGTCAAAGAGAAAATCCTTGCGTAAAACCGGTAAACCGACCGTCGACTTGATCCGCTCGATGTATTCAATCTGTCCGCCAAAGTACCTGGTATCGGTCAGAATACTTAGAGCGTCCGCTTCGGCCGCGGCATACTGGCAAGCCAGGATTACGGGATCGAGATCCGGTCGAATCAGGCCGGCGGAGGGGCTGGATTGCTTGATTTCGGCGATCAAATTAGGGCGTCCGCGGCGTGGTACACTGACCGCCCCGAAAAAATTGCGGCGGGGCAGGGCATAACCGGCGAGTGATTTAAGCGCGGTCAGGGGCCGGGTAACGCGCAATTGCTCGACTTCAATATGCTTGTTAGCGAGAATCTCGTCCAGTATGTTCCGCACAATGCCTCCTGGATGGAAAGGACGCATGATCAGACTGAAGCCGCCGCGCCGGGTTCCCGCCGCCGGGGACCGCGCATTTGAACGGACCGCATGCTAGCCGCCGAGACCGACTATTTGCAAGCCGCCATCGCACTTGACATAGCGGTGATGATTTTTGGTGGCGTCTGTGGCGTGGGTTTTCTGGTTTGGCTGTCGCGACAACGCCGCTGGCGTAATCCGTTAGCCGGCCTGGAGCCACGGGCGGAAGGTCCTTCAATCATACACCTCTGCGGGGTATTCCTGTTGTACATCAGTGTATTTTTAGTACTTACACGACTGCTGGTCGGTGGAGAGAAAATCGCCGAGGCCCCGGTTGGTTCGCGTATCTGGTTTGTTGTCCAGATTGCCGAGGGAACCGGCAAGCTGGCGGGAGCGGTACTGATCGTCTGGATCCTGCAACGCTGGCCGGCATTTGTAGGGCCGCGCGATTCGCGGTTGGGTTTATTGACAGTGGCAGCGGTGGGTTTACTGGGTGGCTTGATCATCACGCCGATGTGCGCGGTACAGCTTCAGTCGGTAACGATCGTCACACAGTGGATTCAACCGGACTTTATTCCACCCGAGCATCCGGTGCTGGCGGCGGTGCGGGACGGAGAGCTGGATTGGCGGGGTAAGCTGATTTTGTTGGTGGGAGCCGTGGGGATCGCGCCGATCGCCGAGGAGTTGTTCTTCCGCGGATTGTTACTACAAACCGTGTGGCGTTATACCCGGCATGCCTGGATAGCAGTGACGTTATCGGGCGTGGCCTTTGGTGCCATCCATTTTGCACAGCCGCAAGCCGTCCTGCCGTTGTGCACGATGGGGATTGCCCTGGGTTATATCCGGTTACGATCACGCTCGTTGACCACCTGTATCATCGTGCATGCCATCTTTAACGGGCGCACCATGGTACTGGCGCTGTTCTTCCCGGAGATGATCGGCGAGGGTTGAGGCCGAATGCGGTCATCAACCGCCGCCCAATAGCAGGATGAAGCCGTCGATGTCGTAGGCATTCACCATCTGGTCGCCGTTGATGTCGGCGGCGGCGATGGTGCAGTCGGGGAACTCGGCGGCGTAGGCGTCGCGGTTCCCTAGCGCCAGCACGAACGGGGCGATGTCGGCCGCGTCGACCACGCCGTCGCAGTTCAGGTCGCCGGGCAGGCCGCGGAAGATGATGTACAGGCCGCTGTAGTCCGTGGTCGCGTAGATGAAGTGCTCGGTCGCCAGGACAAAGCGCCCCGCCGCCAGATCCGTTACGCCGGTTTGGTGCGGATTCAGCGGGTCGGACAGGTCGAGCTCGAGCAGGGCCTTGTCGTACGGCACCGCCAGCAGGTACACCAACGAGCCCCAGGTATCCACCCCGCCGGGGTGGTTGACGGGGAAGTGGCTCAGCTCCACCGGGTTGAATGGGTCGGACACGTCCAGCACGAAGAGGCCGACGACATAATCGCGCTCCCCCGCGCGCGCCGGACGCTTACCCGAACACAGCAGCAGGTCGCCCAGGCAGGCGATGTCGTCGCCGCGCGGATAGCCTTCGTACAGTTGAACCGGCGTTTCGGGATCGCTGCTGTCCATGATCCCGGTGTACCGGGCCGAATAGTACAGCCGGTGCTCTACCGTGGGGGCACGCACGATCGTGCGCGGATTGCTAGCGGTCGGGTGCCCCCCGACCAGACTGATCTGCCGAGGGTCGCTTACGTCGAGATTCAGGAACACCCCAGGACCGCTGGCGTAGCCCAGGCCCACGTGGGCGATGTCGCCTTGTACCAGCACGTCGGCCGCGAACGTCTCCGCGGGGAACGGGAACTCCCCAAGCAGATACGGCGCCGCCGCTGGATCGGAAACGTTGACGATCTGAAAACCGCCCCAGCCGGCGCACAGATACACCAAGCCGTCGACCACGTCGATACCCCAGGAGCGCATGTGCAGGCCCAGGTGTGGCGTCTGGTAAGCGAAGAGCAGCCTGGGTTGAAACGGGTCCGACACGTCCAGCACGCTGAAGCCGTTGAACAGGTCGGTGACGTATAAGCGGCTGCCGACCAGTGCCATCTTCCGCACGCGCGCCGGGGAGTAAACGTGGCCCAGGCGCAGAGGGTTGGTCGGATCGCTCACGTCCAGCACCAGCAGACCTTCGGCTTCGTCCATGATGTACGCACGCTCGCCGACGACCTCCACGCCGTACACCAGGCCGCGCGGCTTGTATTGTCCCACGTGTCGCGGCTCGGCCGGGTCCGAGACGTCCAGCACGGCTAGCCCCTTGGCCTCCGCCCACTCGCCAGGATAAGAGGAACCCCCCGGCCAGTCGGCGACAAACAGGTAGTCGCCGCTGACGGCCAGGTCGTTACCACGTATGAACCCGCCGGCGGAGCCCGCCACGACCGGCTGTGTGGGGTCCGCGACGTTGATGACGTAGATCAATCCCTCACCATCGATCTCCGCGCTACAGTAGGCATAGTCCCCGGCGACCTCCAGGTCGTGTTGATTGGTGTGGGCCTCGTCCGGCAACAACACCTCGCCGACCAGCGTCAGGAGCGGCCCGCGCGCGCCGCCCGGCAGCGGTGGCCTGCCGAGGCGGTAGATGCGCAGGCCGGCCCGTTCCCATAAACAGTAGAGGTAATTCCCCAACACCTTCATCGCCAGTACGTCGTACATGACCTCACCAAAGGGCGCGGGCGCCCGCGGATTGCTGATGTCGAAGGCATAGACAACAGTCCCGTCGCGCAGGAATGCCCAGGAGCGGAAGGAAGCCGGTTCCTCGTACAACTCGATTTCCTGAAACCTCAAACCCGGCGCACTGCCCACCAGGTGCGGGCGCGCGGGCCGCGAGACGTCAACCACGTACAGGCTTATTCGCTCGCCCGCGCCGGCCGATCGATGCGGGGCGCGGTCTGGGCCCCACGGGTTTCCATAGGGGTACGTGACGATAAAGACGTGGTCCCCAAGAACCGCCATGTCCGCAATATCCTCGCGCGGCGCGAAGAACGCCAACGAGCCGAGGTGCTGCGGGGCCTGCGGATTCGTCAAGTCGACAACTGCCAGGTGCGGCCCCAACGCGACGACGGCGATATGCGGCTGATTCGGCAGGAACACCACATCTTCCGCCAGCCCGCCCCACGAGCTACAGATCGGCAACTGCCGCACCGCCCGGTCGGGCTCGCTCGCCCGGCTGGAATGAGTTGCGTCGATCAACCCGCACAGCGCCAGCGCCAGCACAACGACGCGGCGCGCGGCGCCAAGGCCGGTGGACGGCAGGCCGTACGATAGCGATCTTACTTGGCACATTGCAGGTCCTCCCAACGTGAGCAAACGCAATTATATCTCACGGCTACACATAGCGTAAGTACCGCTGTTGGGCAACAACCATCATAACGGAATCTGCTCCCATGGGCACAACTTTCGCTTGACAATTGTACTTTACGGAGGCATACTTCCTTTGGTTTACCGGACCCTGGAATCCGGCCTCTGGACAGGGGACTTCGGACTTCGGACTTCGGACAGGGGTTTGGGCGAATCGGGAAAGCCTCAGAGAAACACGGTTTGTTGTTTGTTACTTTGCGCGGTACGCGCGTTCCGCGTCCGCGCTTGGGTGTACTACAGCGCGCTGTTAGTGAATTCGCATTCCTGGATTTCTTGACAAAGGAGGTTTGTCATGCGAACACTTTGCGCCATCGTTGTGTCAAGCGCCCTCGCGCTCGCCGTCGCGCCGGTCGCGGGAGACACATACTACTTCACCGCTGCCGTGGATAGCTCGTGGCATAACGAGGACAACTGGAAAGACGCCTGCACGAGCGGGGGCGACGGCCAGGTGCCCACGTCGACGGACAACGCCGTCATTTGCGAGGGCAAGTTATGCACGATCTCCACAGCCGACGCGGAATGCCTGGGTCTGACCGTGCAAGCCGATGCCGATCTCACGGTTGGGACTTCCAAGACGCTGCAAATCGGCGCCAACAGCACCATAACTGGTGACCTGTCATTCGCGTCGGATGGCGAACTGCATATCGCGGGCAGCCTCACGCTGTCCGGCGGCGACTCAATCCCGTTCGCGGCGGGCGGCGAAATAGAGTTTCAGGGAGACTACAATCTGGTGTTGGCTAACGGGACGACCCTAAGCGGCGGTTTCCTAATGAACCGCTCGAGCGGGTCCTACACGTTTGTGAACAACGGAAAGGTGGAAGCCACGGAGGGCCTTGACGTCACGTTCCGGAACGGGACCATCCAAAGTGGCGGCCAAGGTGCCTACCCCACGGTGTTCAAGGTGTCCCATGCCGACTCGACGATGGAGTTTGACAGCACCTGCACCGTCAGCAACATGGGAGGCGACTTTGAGGTTACGGCCGGCACGCTACGGATCGAAACCGACACCTGCACGACCGGTGACCTGACGTTCTCAGGCGGGAAAATTCAGGTCACGGCGAACAAGGTCTTCCAGGCTGGTGGGACGTGCAACTGAGCCTCAAACTCGCGCGGCGATTGACGCCGCGAATCAAAAGGAGATTGAACATGAAAGCGCTTACTTACGCGCTGGCACTTATCGCCCTGGCCGCCGTCACGCCGGGAATGGCCGGGATCTTCACCTGGACGGGCGACGCGCTCGACGACAACTGGACCAGCGGCGATAACTGGTCGTCGTTGTTGTGCAGCGGGCCCAGTTGCTACCCGCAGACCACCTCCCATGACGCGGTAATCACCGGCGGGGTGGAAAACCTCAACCTCGCGGACGACGACCAGGACATCGATAGCCTGACGATTCAGGACGACCTGTACGTCACCGGCCAAGGCGCTACGCTCACGGTTACTGAGATCATCATCGCGGGCGGCACGTCCGCGACCAGCGAGGTGGAGGTCTACTACGTCACGATTCAGACGAACTGACGCGTGGATCGCAACCAAGACACCGCGGGCCGCGCCGGGATGGCTAAACGCCGCCCGGCGCGGCCGGCCCGATGAGCGGCTCAGGAACAAGACCCGGCGCCGGGGCCGGTGGCCGGGCGCTTCAGAGGTGGGCACCCGGCGTCCGAGGCGATTCGGGTTTCCCACGGCGGA
>JBDRDH010000142.1:0-3614 GCA_043820985.1 Planctomycetota bacterium | reverse complement strand
ATACTAGCCGTCTGGCATAATGCTTGACGATGTAATAGCGGCTCAGCGTCCCAACAGAAAACACTCGGTCCCAGTCTTTTCTGGGGGCAGCGGAGGCGGTCACTAGAGCAACCGCCTCCTAGCGTTAACTGACCAGGAGATCACAACAGGGGATTCCAGGAAGGCGATATTTGTCATGTACCACAGCCCAACTCATTCAATCATCAATCGCATTGCCTTTGTCGGCAACTACTTGCCGCGCCGGTGCGGCATTGCCACCTTCACCACCGATTTGTGTGAAGCCATCGCGGCCGAATATAGTGGCACGACGTGTATTGCCTTGCCCGTTAACGATACGGACGATGGCTACGCCTATCCGCCCCGCGTGCGCTTTGAGCTGATCGAGAAGGACATCGATTCGTATCGCCGCGCTGCCGACTTTTTGAACATCAACAACGTCGATCTGGTCAGCCTGCAATTCGAATATGGCATCTTCGGTGGACGAGCGGGCAGTCACATATTGGCGTTGCTGCGCGAATTGCGTATGCCCATCGTCACGACCTTGCACACCATCCTGCGCGAGCCGGATCCCGATCAACGCCAGGTATTGGAAGCAGCCGCGGCCCTGTCCGATCGGCTGGTCGTCATGAGCGAACGCGGCGCGGAATTCTTGCAGGAGGTCTATCGGGTGTTGCCGGAGAAGATCGATGTGATCCCCCATGGCATCCCGGATGTGCCCTTCATCGATCCGAGTTTCCACAAAGACCTGTTTGGCATCGAAGGCAAGATCGTCCTACTCAGCTTTGGCCTGCTCTCGGCGGACAAAGGCATCGAGAACGTCATCGCCGCTTTACCCGCGGTCGTAGAGCGCTACCCGAATGTGGTGTACCTCATCCTCGGTGCCACCCATCCACATGTAATTCAGCATGAAGGCGAAACATATCGGTTATCGCTGCAATGGCTGGCTCATGAAAAAGGCGTGGAAGGCAACGTCATCTTCTACAATCGCTTTGTCAGCCTGGAAGAACTCATCAAGTTCATCGGTGCAGCGGACATCTACATCACGCCCTATCTCAACGAGCAACAGATCGTCTCAGGCACCTTGGCCTACACGCTGGGCGCGGGCAAGGCCGTGGTCTCGACGCCGTACTGGTATGCAGAAGAGATGCTGGCTGACGGGCGCGGCGTCCTAACGCCATTTCGTGATCCGGCGGCGTTGGCTGATCAAGTGATTGACCTGCTGGACAATGAGACTGAGCGGCACGCCATGCGCAAGCGCGCTTATCTGTTTGGTCGAGCAATGATCTGGCCACAGGTCGCCCACCGTTACATGGAAAGCTTCGATCGGGCTCGCGCCGAACGCCGGCATTTCATCCCGCCTGGCTTCACAGCTAGAGTGCTGGATAAGCATCCGGGCGAACTGCCGCCGCTCAAACTCGATCATCTGCGCCACATGACGGACGATACCGGCATGTTGCAGCACGCCATTTTCACCGTGCCCAACTACCACGAGGGCTATACGACCGACGACAACGCGCGTGCGCTGATAGTGAGCGCGCTTCTGGAGGAACTGGGCAATGGAGAGGCATTGGCTCTGGCTTCCCGTTATCTCGCGTTCATCTGGTATGCTTTCAATGCAGAGACCGGACGCTTCCGCAATTTCATGAATTACCAGCGCCAGTGGATCGCAGATGGCGGTTCAGACGATAGTCATGGCCGGGCATTATGGGCGTTAGGTACCGTGTTGGGTCGCTCAAACACGCCTTCTCTGCACAGTATGGCTGGCCGTATGTTCGAGAAGGCTCTGCCCGCCATTGTCAACACGACCAGCCCACGCGCTTGGGCATTCGCGCTCATGGGCATTCACGAATATTCACAACGATTTGCCGGTGATCGCAGGACAAAGCAGGTGCGCAAGGAATTGGCGGGGCGGCTGTTGACATCGTACACAGGCCACCGCTCGGACGAATGGCGCTGGTTTGAAGAAGGGCTGAGCTACAGCAACGCCGCGCTGCCGCATGCCCTGTTGTTGTGCGGCAAATCAATACCGAATAGCGCGATGAGACACGCCGGACTCGAGTCGCTCACTTGGCTTGCCGACTTGCAGCGCGCGGACGCGCAGGGCGGTCATTTTGTTTCTATCGGCTCCAACGGATTCTATCATCGGGGCGGTGAGCGGGCCAGGTTTGATCAACAGCCGGTGGAAGCGCGGGCAATGGTCTCCGCCTGCCTCGAAGCTTACCGGATCACGGGCGACAATATCTGGAACAAGGAAGCCCGCCGCGCCTTCGAGTGGTTCCTCGGACGCAACGATTTGAATCTTCCCATTTACGATCCGACGACCGGCGGTTGTCGAGACGGTCTGCATCCCGACAGCGCGAACGAGAACCAAGGCGCGGAGTCAACACTCGCTTTTCTCCACGCACTGCTCGAGCTGCGCTTGGCGGAGAACACTCTTCTATCTTTGGAGGCGCGATCTCAATGAGCAATCAACACCCCGAACTCTTTCGCCGTCATGAACGCAATCCCATCTTGACCGCCGCGGATTGGCCCTATCCGGCCAACAGCGTGTTTAACCCTGGCGCCACGTTGCTGCCAGATGGAACCACCCTGCTCATGTGCCGAGTGGAGGATCGGCGCGGACATTCCCACCTATGTGCTGCCCGCTCTGCGAATGGCGTGGACGACTGGCACATTGACTCCCAACCCACTTTGTTGGCCGACCCCGAACACTTCCCAGAGGAAGTGTGGGGCATTGAAGACCCACGCATAACCTACCTCACCGAATTAGGCAAGTATGTCATTGTCTATACGTCTTACTCGCGTGTCGGCCCTGGCGTGGCCCTGGCACTCACGGAAGATTTCCACTACTTCGAGCGCTATGGGATGATCATGCCACCGGAAGATAAAGATGCGGCCCTGTTTCCTCATCGTATTGGCGGCCAGTGGGCTTTGATCCATCGCCCGGTCAGTGCTCCCGGCGCGCACATGTGGATGTCGTATTCGCCTGACCTGCGGCACTGGGGTGGCCACAAGCTTATGCTGGAAGCGCGGCATGGTGGGTGGTGGGATGCGAACAAAATCGGCCTCTCGCCCCCACCCATCGAAACCCCACAGGGTTGGCTGGTGATTTACCACGGTGTGCGGCAGACGGCGGCCGGCTCCATTTACCGACTCGGACTAGCGCTGTTTGATTTGCACACACCGGAGCGTTGCCTGAAACGCGTCAACGAGTGGATCTTTGGCCCGGAAGAACCCTACGAGCGGCGCGGCGACGTGGACAACGTCGTCTTTCCTTGTGGCGCCACCGTTGCCCCTGATGGCGACACCCTCCACCTGTATTATGGCGCGGCGGATACGAGCATTGCCCTGGCCACCGGCAGTGTTCGCGCCATTCTTGAGTGGCTGGAACAACACAGAGATAGCGAATCCTCTAACTATGCCATGTATCGCGAGTATGGCAGCCGTAAAATCACGGGTGCGGGCTAACACGGGCTTGCACCCGACGCGCTCCGCGCGCGGGTGAAGCCTGCCGTTAGCCGGGCTGCCGGTGGAAAGGCGTCGGGGTCGGGCCGGGCGGAGCGTGGCGGTTCGGTGGGCGGTCGGGTGGGGGGTCGGCGCGGTGGGCATGGCCC
>JBDRDH010000141.1:0-27538 GCA_043820985.1 Planctomycetota bacterium | reverse complement strand
TCCACCCACGGCGTTCGCAGGTCGGCAAGCCTACAGATTGCCATTACAAGCGCGGATTCACAACCCCACCGCTTGATAAGTAGGTATTTTTATGTAGTCCTGGATCAGGCTCAAAACCTTAGAGTCCCGCAGGGACGGCTGATCGTAGCCCAGTACGCAGTGCTGGGTTCTGGATCGGTATTAAAACACCAAAGTCCCGGAGGGACGACTGAAACCTCAGCCGTCCCTACGGGACTCACCTCAAAAAGACGCGGCCATCATCCCGGCACTTCGTACCGGGCTACAATCATTCGCCCCTGGCGGGGCTGCGTTAGGCAAACGCATACACCATCATGCACGTACAAACGGGATGTACGCAAATCGTTACTTACGGTTCCACGACGGGCTTGACGCGGATGACCGCATTAAGTTCGGCCAGTTCCGCCAGCTTACGTACATCGATCGTGCCGATCAGCAGCTTGATCGTACGGCTGGCTTCGGACTGCTCGAAGCCGAGTTTCTCGAGAGCCGCCAACGTTTCGTCGGACAGGTCGCTCAGGAAGATCATTACATCCACGCGATAGTCCGTGACCTGCAACTTGCCCACCGCCAGATTGCCGTCCTGAGCCTCTTTCTCAACCTTCTCAGCCAGATCGCCCAACGGCTCAGCCAGTTTCGACGCGGGCTCCAGCCCGGCAGCGGCATCGGTCTCCTCAGGTCCGACATCACCATTCAGGAATATACCCGGCGCGTTGCCCGAACTGCGTTGCACCTCTCGCCGCGCAGATCGGCGCGCTCCCATACCGGCCACGGCGCCCCGCCCGCGCGACATGCTCATTGCCGTCATGGGCTTACCCAGTGTCGCGACTCCCTTGCTCACACCACCCCCACCAAAGACACCTTCGTAGCTGACACCCTCGGGCATTTCGACCGGAACGTTGACCTTGACCGGTTCGCCGCCGACGGTGACGGTCATCTCTTCGACCGCCACGAAGCTGGTGAATTGTGTCATCAGGCGGAAGTCGATGCCCAACGCCGTGATTTCACGCTTCAACTCGTCGGAGAGGTTGCCATTTTGCAGCCCCTCGTAATCCTGCATCATCAAATCCGCGATCTTGGCTCGCGCCCACAATGAAGGCAGGACCGGGTGGTTAGTACCCGTAGCGGAACCATCCAGGTCGATGATCGATTCGTACGGCCCCGTGCCGGTATTGCCATGCAGCTTGATCGTGCCCACCGCCGGACCGGTCAGGCGCCCGTGAATCATGATCGGCTTGGCGCTGAACAGGTCGGGAATCAGCTTGGGGTAAACGTCGGCCACGGGCAGATCACCCCAGTCGATGCTGATGTCGGTCAGCACCGGCGCCAGGATCCGTTCGTGAAAGCGCTCGGCGGCCGCCGCGGCATTTGATTCCAGCGTGACATATTCGACTTCGCCACGCCCGGCCAGGGCCATGCCGTCGAGCAGGAAACGGTTGACGCCGTTGCCAATGCCGAAGCTGAACACACGCGTCGTGCCGGCGTTTTGCTTGACGGCGTCGATGATCGCCATGTCGTTGCCCACATAGCCATCAGTCATGAAACAGACCACGCGGATCGGCAGGATGGTGGCCTGATGTTGCTCCGGTTGGAAGAGGGCCGCGTTGATGGCCTTCATCATTTCCGTCCCCCCCCCGCCGCGACGTTCGACCAGGAAGGCCTGCGCTTCGGTAATGTTCTCGGGCGTGGCCGCGCGCGGTTGTTCCCAGAGAACGTGCGTATCGCCAGCGAAAGTGATCATATTGAACGTATCGCCCGGACGCATCTGATCGATCGCCTTGGCCATGACCTGCTTGGCGGCTTCGATCGGGAAGCCACTCATCGATCCGGACGTGTCGAGCACGAAGATCAGCTCGCGCGACATCAACTCGGCCGGCACGATGCGCCGCGGCGGTTGCAGCACGAGCGTGAAGAAATCGCCGCGCTCGTCGTGGTGCGTCAGGAACGCATCACCGATACCCTCGGGAGCGAGACGATAACGCAGGATGAAGTCCTTGTTCGGGATGGTAGCCTGGTTTTTCAGGGTCACACACACGGCGCCGGCGGGCCGGCCGGCTGGGGTGGTTACTTCAATCTCATGCAGCTCACTGGCGGCATCCTCGACTGGAATGCCGGCGTCGATCGTCACCGTCAGGCTGATGTCGTGTCCGGCGCGAGTACCCTTGGGCGTCACCGGCGGAGTGATCTTGTCGGCGTCGGGTACCTGGGCGGTCGGCGTACCAGTCGTCATGGGATCGGGAGCACTGCCGCCGCCCGGGATGTAGCGCGGTCCGACCACCATCGGGAAGACCCACTCGAACAAGCCGTCTTCGTATTTGAGAGTCTCGGTGTAGCTGATCTCGATGGTGACCTCGACACCCGGTTCGATGTTAGCGACCGATTGTGTAAAGATGTTGGGCCGCTCCTGATCGAGCAGGCTGGCGACATGGCCGGCGGCTTTGGCGGCCTCATAAATTTCACGGGCTTCCTCCCGCTCCTTGATCTGCCCGACGATCCGCCGATCCCCAACAGTCATGACCATGTCATCGACCGCCGCGTCCTGTGGCAGCGGGAAAACGTACACCGCCTCGATCTTTTGTTCGGTTGGATTGTGGAAGACCTGCCGCACCGTTACCCGGCCGACGAAACCGGCGATGTCGGCCTGCACGTCGGTATGTTTCAGCGGACAGGCTCCCGCCGTCTGGCCATCCGGCTTTAATATATGCAGGGCGCCACCGGGCATGGCGGTTTTCTCCGCCGCCCACGAACCAACCGCCAGCGTCAGCAGAGCAGTAATTGACATCAGCAAACAAGCCCCAAAGCGGATCGGCAGGTGTTTGATATGCATGGCAATCTCCCGTTCAAGCAACCGTAAAGTCCTGTATCAGCTTGTTTAGACTAATTTGGCGGCCACTGGTTCCCAATTTGAGTGCGGTTTTCCACGTTTGTCCACCGCCGGCGACATCTCTCCCGCCCGGAGCTTGCATCAACTCGAGGTTCGCCGTTAGCCTGTTACCGGTTCAGAGCTTACCGGATGCAGGCCAGGTCTATAATGTGTGGGACCGGTTTCCAACCGGTCAATCCTGGTAAATATGTGTGGGACCGGTTTCCAACCGGTCAGTAAAGCCCATGAATATCATCGCCCACGGCATCGACATCGTCCGCTGCGAGCGCATCGAACACATGTGGCGCGACCACGCGGAGCGGCACGAGCGCGAAGTCTGGCTGGCTGCCTATGTCGTCCCTGAAACCTCCACAGCCAGCCTGCCGAGATGAAGTCGTGACTTGACATGATGCCCAAGGCCGCTACTCTATGATATAAGTGACGGACGGGTCCGTCATAAAACACGGCCGAGGGCGAGATGCCGAAGGACAGAACACAGAAACGAGGCCGGCCGAAAGACCACGAGCTGACACAGCGCCGGGAGGAGGAGATCCTCGACATGGCCGCGCGGATCTTCGCCGAGCGCGGATACCCGAAGACGGACGTGCAACTCGTGGCCGACGAGCTGGGGGTCGGCAAGGGCACGATCTACCGCTACTTCGCCACAAAACGCGACCTGTTCCTGGCAGCGGTGGACCGCGGCATGCGGCGTTTCAAGGAGCAGCTCGACACATCCGTCGCCGAAGTGGACGACTCTCTAGACCGGATTGCCTGCGTTGTACGCGTCTACCTCGCGTTCGTCGATGCCAACCCCGCGTTTGTTGAGCTGCTTATCCAGGAGCGGGCCGAGTTCAAGGACCGCAAGAAACCGACGTATTTCGAGCACCGCGACGCCAATCTCGGTCCGTGGCAGGAACTCTTGCGCGGTTTGGTGGCAGAGGGCCGGGTACGCGACGTTCCGCTCGAACGGATCACGGACGTGCTGGGAGACTTGCTCTATGGCGCCATGTTCACGAACCACTTCGCGGGGCGTCGCCGGTCATTCGAGCAGCAGGGCGAGGACATCCTCGACGTGGTGTTCAGGGGCATTCTCACCGACCGGGAACGGAAGAAACGCGCCGCCGTGGTCGGCCGGCCACGCCACGGTAAAGGTGTAACACGATGATAAAGCACGATCCACGTCTATCGAGGTGGGCCACCGGCTTAGCGGTGGCGTTGGCAGCGGCGTCGCTGGCCGGACTCTCCGCCTGCGACAGCAAGGAAGAAACGAATCCGACCGGACCGCGTAAGAAGAGTATACCCGTCAGGGTCGCCGAGGTGCGGTGGGACACGCTCCGAGAAACGGTGCGCGGCATCGGCACGCTTCAGGCGGCCGAGACGGTCGAGATCAAGCCGGAGATCGACGGCCTGATCACCGAAATCCACATCGCCGAGGGTGACGCGGTCGAGAAGGGGCAAATCCTAGTCAGCATCGATGACGAGAAGCTCCGTCGGCAACTTGCGGCCGGGAAGGCGGCCCTGAGAGCCGCCACGGTGCGGCGTGACGAGGCGTTGCGGGAGTATCGTCGAATCCAGAACCTGTTTGACCGAGGGATTGAGATCCAGGACGCACGGGACAGAACCGAGGCGACCTATCTGGCCGCGGATGCCGAGGTTGCCCGCATGGAGGCCGAGGTGCAGTTGCTCCAGGCCCGGCTGGATGACACACGCATCCTTGCGCCGTTCGATGGCGTCATATCTGAACACAGCGTTGATCCAGGCGACTACGTTAAAGCAGGCGATTATTTAGCGACGCTTCATCGCATCTCGCAAATGGAGGTCGCCTTCACCGTGCCGGAACGATTCATGGGCCGCGTAAAGCCGGCGCAACCGGTTGCCGTTACCGTCACCGCTTTTCCCGAGCGCGAGTTCCCGGGCGAGGTGTACTTCGTCAGCCCGCAGATTGACAAAACGACACGCGACTTTCTGGTCAAGGCACGCGTCGAGAATCAGGACGGGCTGCTCAAACCGGGCGCGTTCGGCACGGCGGTCGTTACGATCGACGTGCATGAGCAGGTTCCGGTCGTGCCGGAGAAGGCGCTCGTGGCCACCCGCACGGGCTACATCGTGTATGTCGTCAACAACCACATCGCTCGGCGGCACGAGGTGCGGATCGGCCTGCGGGAAACCGGCAAGGTCGAAATCCGCGCCGGGCTGGAGCCGGGCGAGAAGGTCGTGATTGAGGGACAACTGAACATTTCAGACGGCGCCGCTGTCCGTCTGCCGGGAGACGAGCGCGAACAGAGCGGGCCGACGACCCAGCCTGCCACGCCAGAATCGGAAGACCGCCCATGATTTGGAACTTCTGCATCCGCCGACCCGTTCTGACGATTGTGGTGTTCCTGATCATCGCGATCTTCGGCCTCAACGGCTACTTTCGGATGCCGCTGCGCGAGTTTCCCGACGTTGACTTCCCCATCGTCAGCGTGAACGTGGTGTTGCAAGGCGCGGAACCCGAGGTGATCGAGACCGAGATCATCGAGCCGCTGGAAGAGCAGATCAACACGATCGAGGGGCTCAAGCAGCTCACGTCCGAAGCCCGCGAAGAGGTCGCGACCATCATCGCCGAATTCGAGCTATGGCGCGATATCGACGTTGCCGCTCAGGACGTGCGCGACCGCGTGGACCGCGCCCGGCGCGAACTGCCCGACGACATCGAGGAGCCGATCGTCCGCAAGCTCGACCCGGACGCGCAGGCGATCATGTGGATCGCGCTGAACGGCGACGACCGTTGGGATGAGGTCCGGCTGACCGAGTACGCCGACAAGTCGATCAAGGAGCGGCTCCAGACTGTCCGGGGCGTCGGGCAGATCATGCTGGGCGGCGAGCGCGAGTACGCGGCACGGATTCGGCTGGACCCGGCCAGGCTCGCCGCGCATCACGTTACCGTTCAGGACGTGGTCGGCACGATCGGCCGCAACAACGTGGACATCCCCTCGGGCCGGATTGAGAGCCAGAGTCGTGAATTTCTGATCAAGACGCGGGGCCAATTCGCCTACCCGGAGCCAATCAACGATCTCATCATCGCCTATCGGAACGGCAGACCCGTGCGAATTGGAGACGTCGGAGAAGCGTTCGCGGGGGTAAGGAGCGATCGGCAGATAGCCCGCTTCAAGGGCGACATCTCGGTCGGCCTGGGCGTGGTCAAGCAGAGCGACGCGAATACGGTCGCGCTGGCCAAGGCTGTCCGCGAGCGTATGGCGCGCATTGCGGAGACTTTCCCGCCGGGGTTGACCCACGAAATCGCGATGGACAAGTCGGAGTACGTGCAGGAAAACGTCAGAGATCTGGTCACCACGATCTTCCTGGCGACCGGACTGGTCGTGCTCGTAGTGCTTGTGTTCCTGCGCAGCGGGCGGGGTACGTTGGTAACCACGCTGGCCATCCCCACGTCGCTGCTGGCGGGCATGGCGATCATGTTCATGCTGGGCTTCAGCTTGAACACGCTCTCGATGCTGGCGCTCGTCCTGGCGATTGGCATTGTCGTGGACGACGGGATCGTCGTGCTGGAAAGCAGCTACCGCCACATGGAAGAGGGGGCGGAGGCTCGACCGGCCACCCGGACCGGCACCACCGAGGTCGCGTTCCCGGCCATCGCGAACACGCTTTCGCTCGCCGCCGTCTTCATTCCGGTCGCGTTCACTGGCGGGCTGATCGGGCGTTTCTTCTTCGAGTTCGGCTTGACAGTGACGGTGACGGTCTTCGCCTCCACTCTCTGCGCGCTGACGCTCACGCCGATGCTCTGCTCGCGAGTGTTGCGCGTACCGGAAAAGCACGGCTATCTGTTCCGCATGTCCGAGCGACACCTGAACAGACTGGAAGCCGCCTACGCCTGGCTGCTCGCACGTGCTTTCCGACATCGGTTTGTGACCATAGTGCTCGGCCTGGCGGCGTTCGGAGGGGGCGTCTACTTTCTGACGCAACTGAAGACGGAATTCGTGCCGGTTATCGATCGGTCCAACTTCATGATTGTGTTTGAGACGCCGGAAGGGGCGACACTCGCCGAGACCGATCGATTCGCCCGCGAGATCGAGGCCGTTCTCGCCGAAACACCGGAGGTCCAGCACCAGTTCCTCGCGATTGGCCTCTCGCGCGGCGGCGGCCCCGGCAAAGTCAACGAGGGCTTGGCGTTTGTCAGCCTCCTGCCCCGCGCCGAGCGCGAAACTCATCAGGCGGATTTGATGCAGCAGATGCGTCAGCGTTTTGCCGAGCTTCCAGGCGGACGGGCATTTGTCCTGGAAGTGGCCGCGGTCGGGCCGGGCGGCGCGCCGCTTCAGATGGTACTGCAACATCCGGACATCGATGATCTGGCCCGTCAGCAGGACGTCGTGATGGGCTGGATGCGCCAGCAGGACGACTACATCGGCGTCAACTCCGACCTCAGGGTCAACAAGCCGCAGGTAAATGTCGCCATCAATCGCGACAAAGCCTCGGAAATGGGTATCTCCGTCGCCGACATCGCCAACACGATGCGTTACCTGCTCGGCGAACCCGACATCTCCAAGATCGAGCGGGCCAGCGAACGGTACGACGTAATCACCGAAATCGCGGGCAAGGGCAGCATGGTCCCCGACATGCTCCGCGACCTCTACGTGCGCGGCGTGGGCGGCGCACTTGTGTCGCTGGGAAACCTCGTTGAGATCGAGGAATCCATCGGCCCCAGCGCGATCCATCACTTCAACCGGATGCGCTCGGTGACCATTTCGGCTTCGACGCCGCCCGGCGTAACGCTCGGATCGGCGCTCCAGAAACTCGAGAACTACCTTGATGAGAACCTCTCCGGCGACTTCGACTACGCCGCCGCGGGGCAGGCGAAGGACTTCGAGGAGTCGTTCCACTACCTCACGATCACGATTGTCTTCGCCGTCGTTTTCATCTGCCTCGTGTTGGCGGCGCAGTTCGAGTCGTTCCTGCACCCCTTCACGATCCTGATGTCGCTGCCGCTGGCCGCGATCGGGGCGTTTGGTATGTTGCACGCGCTGGGGATGACCTTCAGCATCTTCACCTTCATCGGCCTGATCATGCTGCTCGGCCTGGTGACCAAGAACGCCATTTTGCTGCTGGACTACGCCAAGGTGCTTAAGGCCCGCGGCCGAACCACCATCGATGCGGCCCAGCAGGCGGCCCGCACCCGTTTTCGGCCGGTCCTGATGACAGCGATCTCGACTGTCCTGGGCATGATGCCGATCGCCCTTGGATTTGGGGCCGGGGCCGAGGCGCGCTCTTCGCTCGGCGTCGTGGTCGCCGCCGGGATGTCAGCCTCGACCATGCTGACTCTGCTCGTGATCCCCGTGGTCTACTCGCTGCTCGACCAGCTCCAGGCATGGGTGCTGCGGATCTTCCACTATGACACCCGCAAGGCGCGGAAGGAGGCTGTCGTATGAAACTCCTGCACTTGAGCTTCCACTTCGAGTACGCCGACATCATCGAGCGAATTCTGGACCAGCACGAAGTGTCTGAATATGCCCGGTATTCCATGGTTGAAGGCAAGGACCGCGACGGGAAGCACTTCGGCACGCAGGTCTTTCCGGGTAACATCACGGCAATTCAGGCCCAGGTGCCGGAGGACAAGATCGACACCCTCTTCGACGACCTGCAAGCCTTCCGTGAGGAGAAGGACGCCCATCGTCACCTGCAAGCCCTGATCCTCCCGGTCGAGCGGCAATTGTAGGCAAGCTGGGTTGAATGTAACATCCTCTGCTCGAGGGCGCAAACGCAGTGCGATTAGCCGGACGCCACATCGCAATCGGCGTCTTCAAGGTTGCGTCAACCGCCGGTTGGCCGCTAGCCTGTTACATGTACACGGCTTACCGGATGCAGGCCAGGTCCATAATGTGTGGGACCGGTTTCCAACCGGTCAATCCTGGTAAATATGTGTGGGACCGGTTTCCAACCGGTCAGTAAAGCCCATGAATATCATCGCCCACGGTATCGACATCGTCCGTTGCGAGCGCATCGAACACATGTGGCGCGACCACGCCGACCGGTTTCTGGATCGCGTTTATACTCCCGCCGAGCAGCAATATTGCCTGAACTGCAAGACGCAGGCAGTCCGTCTGGCGGGCCGCTTTGCGGTCAAGGAGGCGGTCATGAAGGTGCTCGGAACCGGTTGGCGCGGCGGTATCCGCTGGACGGATATCGAAACGCTGCCCGATCCGCTCGGTAAACCACTGCTCACACTACACGGCGAATCCGCTAAACTGGCCCAAAGCCTGGGCATAGAACGCATTCTCATCTCGATTTCGCATACCCAGGACCACGCCATCGCCTCGGCGATTGCCATCGCCAAACAGCATGCATAGTCTTTTACGCACACGGCTATCGGATTTATCTTGCCTGGCTGGGAACCAAGCGGCATAATGGCTTCCAGGGATATCAACGCTTCAGCGCCGTAATTTGCCAAGGGGCATAACATGAAAATATACGCAACAGGCTTCGGCCTTATCATCCTGGCACTCTGCGCCGTGCCAAGCACGCTGGCCGATCCACCGGACCGCCAAGGCGGCGACACCTGTGAGAACGCGCTGCCGATTTTCGATCTCCCCTGTGTCGTCTATGGCACGACCGTCGGTTACACCAACGATTACGACGAGGTCTGCCCCTACCAGGGTTCCACTGCTCCCGACGTGGTATATTCATACACCGCCTACTATAACGCCTTTACGAACATTTCGTTGTGTCTCGACGTGACCAACTACGACAGCAAGCTGTACATCTATGAAGACGAATGTACGCCCGGCACGGCCATCGCCTGTAACGATGATGCCTGCTCGTCGCCTTACTTCGCCCAATACGTGTCTGAAATTTCACACTTCTGGTTCCTCGAAGGCCACACGTACTACATCGTGGTTGACGGCTACGGCACCTCCGCCGGCGAGTACCAGCTCAATATTGACGAGATCATGCTGCCACCGCCCGGCGCCTGCTGCAACGACGCGACGGGTGAGTGTGTGGACGATGCGCTGGAGGTGGACTGCGTTGGTCCGAACATGAGATTCGGCGCGAATATGTTCTGCGTCGATCTGAATCCCCCCTGCGGCAACGGCGGTTGCTGTTTCGGCTACCGCTGCTCAGATACGCCGCTGAACGAGGAAGACTGTCTGGCAATGGGCGGGGAGTTTCTGGGGTACGGCGTTTCCTGTATGGAAACGCTCTGCAATTGCGGCGGCGCTGATTACCGCGGCGATTCCAATTGTCTCAGCGACGGTGTTGATTCTTACGATATCGACGGTTTCATCCAGGCCATCGGCAATCCGACAATCTGGGTCGCCAATCACTCGTGCAACTACTACTGCGCCAACGACATCAACTGCGACGGCGACGTGAACTCGTATGACATCGACGGCTTCATCACCTGCATCGGCCAAACATACTGCGATCCCTGCCCGTAGACATAAAAGTTGCATATTCACTGTGTGTCTAGGTACAATCTACACATGGTGGAGAAAAGGCGCTCCCGTGGTTCAACGTCAGGGCTGTTGGCAGACGGCTCTGCACCTCGCGCCCACGGATTCCACCGCGTGATTGCACGTATACACAGGTCTTCTCGAACAATATGGAGGCAAGTCATGAAGCGACGATTCAGACTAACTTTGCTCTGTGCGGGCTGCCTGGCGCTACTCGCCACGCCGGCGTTCGGCGATGACGGGCTAAGACCACTGCAGGCACCCGACGGTTGGAGCGCGGCGCCGGAGCGTCCCGAACCGGGCGGCCGACCTGGTCCGCGGCAGGTGACCAGCGACGAGACGCGGATGATCGCGGGAGATCTTGTGGCAGGTCCGGGTTCGCGTTGGCTGGGCGACATCCTCGTCGGCGATCCCACCTTCGACGAGGTCGAGCCGGCCATGCACAAGGCGCCCGACGGTACGCTGTTCATCGCCGTTGAACAGTACGGAGTTGACTGGGACGGCTGGGTGCGGATCTACCGTTCAGTTGACGGAGGGCAAACCTGGGCCTGGCTGATCAGCTTCATCACCGGCAACGAATCACGGAACCCCGCCATCACCTACGCCGAGCGCGCCTCCGGAGATACCTGGCTCTACCTGGCGTACGAAGCCACGATGTCCGATACAACCAAGCGCATCATGGTGATTCGAGTCGATCCCAACAACACCGGCGATTGGACCGCGGTGATCGCCGCGTCGGGCATTACCGGGACCCCGAGTATCTATCCGCGCATCTGTACGGATAATCTGGAATGGCCCGAGGGGTACTACGTCTATGTCACCTATACCGTGAATGCCATCGACTACTACCCGGTGATGTTCACGCGCAGCCTCGACTACGGCCTGACCTACTCGGTGCCCCAGAACATCACCGGCGGCGCGGAAAACTCATCGTTCGTGACCCGTCCCGACGTCGCCTACGGCACCGCCGGCCTGTTCGTCGCATTCGAGAAGCTGGGCTGGTCGGGCAGCGCCTGGACAACGCAGGTCTGGGTGACGCGCAGCACCAACTACGGCGGTACGTGGAACGCCCCCGTGCAGTTGACCACGTCGGATGACGGCGCCTGGCATCCGTCCGTTGCGGCGGCCGTCGGTGTCTCGACGGTGATGGTCGCCTATACGCAGTCATTCGCATCCCAGACCGACATTTTCTGCGCATATTCGACCAACGGCGGCGACTCTTACAGTTCGAGCAGCGCGCTGCCGCGAACCTTTGACAACGAGAAGTCCGTAGCCCTGTCCGTCAGCGACAGCGGCGGTCGATATCACGCCGCCTACTGGCGCGCCTATGACATCGAGTACACCTACACCGATGCCACCTCGCCGCTGCCCTGGGCTGCGGCGACCCTGGTCAACGAGGACAATTGGGCGAGCAGCGTCTACAGCCGGCCCGCGATCTGCGTCAATCCGACCAAGCCGCTGACGCACGAGGCCGGCGTGGCATGGACCGACTACCGCGGATCGTTTTATGACGTGTATTTCGACGCCGGTTTCTACGACGGCGCCTGCTGCTATCCCGACGAGTCCTGTACCGAGACAACCGAGACCGACTGCATCGAGGCCGGTGGAAGCTGGCAGGGATCGGGCGTCGAATGCGATCCGGATCTCTGTCTCATCGACCCGTGCGATGAGGACGTACTGGCGCCGACCGCTACGCTCGATTTGGGCGATTTCCACTGCGTCCCGTACGCGGACTCGACGCCCATCATCGGCACCGCGACCGATCCCGAGGATAACTTGCAGAGTTGGGCGCTCGAGGAGCGCGGCATGGGCGCCGCCCCGTGGACCGTCGTGGCCGAGGGTTTCACGCCGATTGTCAATGGCGTGTTTACCAATTGGAGTCCCGCCGCGCCCGGTTATCGCATGCTGCGGCTGACCGTCACCGACGCGTGCGGGCACGCTGCGACCGACGTGCACCTCATGTACGCTGACCGGGGTCCGCAAGCGACGATCAACTACCCGACCGACGGCGCCGTCATCGGCGGCTCGGCGGTTTGCATCGACGGTCTGGTGAGCCACGGCGTGTGCGCCATCGAATGGCTGGCGGAATACCGACCCGCGGCCGGCGTTTGGACGTACCTCGCCGACGGCACCGGCGCGGTGTATAACCTGCCGTTGACGCACTGGGACACGACCTCGGTGCCAGACGGTCTGTACGAAATCAGCGTATCCGCGTCCTCGATCGGCGGCGTCGATTCGCAAACCGTCGGCGTAACCGTCGACAACACCGCCCCGATCGCGGAAATCACCAGCCCGGAGAACTGCGACGGCGTAACCGGCACGGTCCAGGTCACCGGAACGGCATACGATGCGAATCTGTCCGGCTGGAGCCTGTGGTACACGGGCGGTGAGGCCAACAACTGGGTGCTCATTAACAGCGGGGAAGGGTCCGTGGTCGATGGCGTCCTGGCCGACTGGGATACGAGCAACCTGATGCCCTGCCCGTACACGCTCAAGCTGGCGGTCGGAGATCAGGCGAAGCTGAACTGCACCAGCGTGCTGAACCACACGTCGTATTACTATGTCTCGGTGATAGTCGGCGGCGGCTGGGCCGATCGCGGCGACATCAACTGCGACGGCGCTATTAACGCGTACGACATCGACTGGTTCATCGACTGCGTCAGCCAAGGCTACTGCGATCCGTGCCCGTAGGCTGCAAGCCGCGCCCGACAGCGTAATCGCGAAACGCGTCCCATAACGCAACGGCGGAAAGCGAACGTCTATTGTGTGGGTACGCGAGCAGGCATCGTGCGCGAAGGTGCTCAACGAACGCGCCCTCTACTTGCGCACCTTTATTATAGGACCACTTTGAGCGCTGCGAAGCCCATTTGAGGGGCGAACCCAGGCCGTGACTCTGTATAGCTGCGCGGTGTGTGGGCGTGGCATGCACGCGGCATTTTACCCCCGGCATGCCAGCTTCGGCGAGACATGCCGCCGCCGTCTGAACACTGATGTGACTTTGGCCGGGGCATCGGCGGACGAGCCGCTGGTGGGGCCGTGCGCAGCGAGACGGCACGGCGTGAGCTAAGCGTAGCACTCGACTGGGACGCCGAGGGGCCGGACTGCGTCAGCTATGTCGTTGAGTTCGGCGCGCGTCAGCGGATGCACGTACTCCTCGGCGGGGCTGCGCGCTACGGTGTAGATCTGCACCAGTCGGATGCGACCACCGCCCTGCTGCATGTCGCGCAGGCGTTGTGCGTAGGCTTGAATCTCCGATGCCGGCGGTGGTTCGTCATGCAGCCGCATGAACAATGACTGAATGGTCACTGGCCGCACGCGCGACGCGAACAGGATGCCGTCCAGCACGTGCTCCAGTGAGTGGCTGGCCCGATTCACGCGCTTGTAGTACTCCGGCGTCCCCGCGTCCAGCTTGGCCCAGATGTCGAGGTTGTGCTGATCCAGGTAAGCCAGCGCCTCCGCCACCAGCGGTCGCGTCAGAAAACACCCATTGGTAATTACGACAATCCTGGTCGAAGTAACGCCTGTAGACGCACGGGCCGTGGCCGCCAAACGCGCTGCCGCCGGAAACGCCGGCGAGGCGGTCGGTTCGCCATCACCCGAAAAGGCAATATCGTTCAGCCGCTGATATTGGGGCGGAACATCCTTGAACTCCGGCTCATCGAAAAGCCGCTGAGAGCTACCGGCGATGCCGAGCAGTTCCCGCTCAAGCACGGGTAAATCTACCTGATGCGGCGGATGGGGCACCCGACGATCGACCTGGCAATAGACACAATTGAAGTTGCAGGCGGCATCCAGGCTGAGGTTGATCCCAATACTTAATCCCTTACTGCGCCGAGAGATAACAGGATAGACATAGCGGAAGTTCCGCCAGTGACGCCCGTGTGATGAAAAAGCCTGCCGCGACTGACTCAATTTGCACCCATTTGATAGTCTGTGATCATTTTTAATGAAACCTGTCCGGGTTATGGAATAACTGCCCGGTCAGGCTGGTTTCATCTATCAAACAAACTTTTCCACAATGTGTGGAAAGCGGTCAGCGGATGATCGTCGGCTCGCCCATTCCGCTGACTTGGGTTGGGCTCGCTCTCTGCTGGTAGAGAGCGAGCCCTTTTTTATCCCGTTCGTTGACGATTCAGGTTCCCAGCAGACGTACGTGCTCGGCCACGCATCGGCCGAGCACATCCAGGTTGTAGCCGCCTTCCAGCACACTGAGCACCCGGCCCTCCGCGTGGGCATCAGCCAGTTCGAGCACGGTTTCCATCATCCAGCGATAGATCACATCAGTCAGGGCCAGGTTTCCAACGGGATCATCGGTGTGTCCATCAAAGCCAGCCGAAATCAGGAACATCTGCGGCGCGAAGCGACCGACCGCCGGTATGATCCGTGTCCGAAACGCTTCCCGGTAGTCTTCGTCAGTTGCTCCGGGCATCATCGGGATGTTCATCGTGTATCCACGGCCGGCTTCAACCCCCGTTTCATCCTCGAAGCCGGTTCCAGGAAAGAGATAATTGGGATGACCGTGCAGGCTGATGAAAAGCACCGACGGGTCGGCGTCAAAGGTGTGCTGGGTGCCGTTCCCGTGATGGACATCCCAATCAAGAATCAGCAGACGATCCAGGTTGAATTCACTCTTCACTACGGCAGCAGCCAGCGCGATATTGTTCAACAGGCAAAAGCCCATGGCGCGATCATGCTCGGCGTGGTGTCCCGGCGGTCGCACCGCACAGAATGCACGTTTCAGATCGCCACCAGCTACCAGACGAGCAGCCTTGACCACCCCCCCCGCCGCCAGCTTGGCGATGTCATAGCTCTCGGGCCCAATCGAGCAGTCCGGCACATCGATATAGGGATAGGCCTGCCGACAAGCAGCATCCAGGCGCACGAGATAGTCATGGGCATGGATGAGCTGGATCAGAGCGTCCGATAATGGCACAGGCTCCAGCAGTGTGCATTTCTCTAGTATTCCCGATGAATCCAACGCCGCTTGAACCGCGTCCAGACGCTCGGGTTTCTCGGGATGCCCTGGATCGGTCGTATGCCGCTTAAAACGCTCATCGAGTAAAATTCCTGCCGTGTTCATGACACTATTCTAGCTCAGACGCCGATCGGCGTCACGGCTCCATGGGAGAACACATGAGCGATACATCGGCTATTAGTCTTCGAACGGCTCAGATCATCATCCTGGCCATGATCCTCGGAATGCTGCTGCTATCGGCTCTGACAATCTTATTGAATCCGAGCACGGAAAAGCAGATGGATGACGAGATTGTCAATATCCTTCTCGTCGTGTTGGCTGTCGCGACGCTTGGCGCGCTCGGGGGCCAATTCGTTATTCGCACTGTCCTGTATAGCGACATCCGCAAGCGTTACGCTGATAAAACCATCTCCCAAGGGCTGGTTAACGATATCGCCCGTCGGCTGTTGGTGGCGACGCTGATCTCCGGTGCACTGTTGGAAGCCTGCGGACTCTTCGGCGCCGTTATTTACCTGATCAGCAGTCAGAATTTAGCGCTGATTGCGACCGGTTTGGCTATTCTGGTGATGCTCACGCTGATTCCCACCCAAGGCCGCCTGGCTCAATTAGTCACGGACGTGACCGGCCAGCAGTGGCCATAGCCAAGCGGTCGCCATTACAACATGTCAACCGGATCGACGTCGATCGTGAAACGCCGGACGCGCGGCGCGAGGTATTTCTCAGCCACGGCTTCATGCAGCAAGCGCTGCATGCTACCGTCACGCGGCCCGCGAACTATAACGCCATAGCGAAACATCTCACGCAGACGCGGCACCACACAGGTTTCGGCCTCATCAACACATAAGTCGGCACTGACGCGTGTTGCCAACTTGCGCAGACGGCCAGACAGTTCCCCGGCTTCTGTCGCGGCCCGGCCAGGACGCTCATCCGCTAAAATCAACCGCACCATACGCGCCACAGGCGGCAGGAAATATCGGCGGCGAGCTTCCAGCTCCGCGGCGGCGAAGGACTCATAGTCCATTTCAATGCCATATCGAATCGCTGGTGCGCCAACATTGCCACTTTGAACCAGTGCCAGGGAGTGTCCCTCCCGGCGGCCGGCGCGCCCCACCACCTGCATCAACAACTGGAAAACTATCTCACCCGCACGGAAATCAGGGAACGAAAGAACCGCGTCGGCGTCAATCACCCCCACCAGTCGCACACCCGGAAAATCCAGTCCCTTGGCGACCATCTGAGTACCGAGCAGAATATCCGCCTGGCCGGACTCGAAGCGACTGAGTGCCTCGGCGTAATCCTGCCGGCGACGCATGGTATCACTGTCGAGCCGTAACAGCCGGGCCTCTGGAACCACGCGCTGTAGTTCCTCCTCCAGCCGTTGAATCGCCAGACCACTTCGCGTCAGCCGGCCTTGACACGTGTCGTCCAGGCAGTGCGCGGGAACATCCGTACGTACGCCGCAGCGGTGACAGTGCATCTGGGAATCTGTCTGGTGGAAGACCAGATGGGCCGCGCAGCGCGAACAACTCACCACCAAGCCACACGTTGTACAACGCAGATTCACGGCATAACCACGGCGATTGTGCAACAGGATGGCCTGCTGATGATGTTTAACAGTTTCGCACAGCCGCGCGATCAACTCCTCGGAGAGCACTGTGGTAGTTTGACCCAGAGCACGTGTATCGGTCGCGATTAGGCGCACCTCCGGCAGGTCAGCCCCCGGTATGCGCTCCGGCAGATGCAGTAGTTGGTAATTATCCAGGTGTTTGACGTTGTACCAGGTTTCAAGTGCCGGCGTCGCCGATCCGAGCACCACCGGCATACCCTCCAATTGCCCCCGCTTGAGGGCCACATCGCGGGCGTGATATAGCGGCGTCGCCAGGCTCTTCAAGCTACTGTCCTGCTCCTCATCCACCACCAGGAGCCCGAGACTGGGACAAGGCGCGAAAACCGCTGTCCGCGTGCCGATCACCACATCAACCGCGCCCGCCGCGATGGCGTGCAACGTATCACGCCGCGCGCCGGCGGCCAGGCGGCTGTGTAAAACCGCGACGCGCGCGAAACGGCGTGCCAACCGTTCCACTACCTGGGTCGCCAGAGCGATTTCCGGCACCAGTAGAATCGCCTGCCGCCCCGCCGCGACCACTCGGCGAATGGCCCGGACGTAAACCTCGGTCTTGCCACTACCTGGAACTCCGTAGAGTAAAAAAGCTCGGAACTGACACTGAGGCGTTGTGGCAGTGGCGATCTCATCCAGAGCGGCCCGCTGGCTGGCGGTTAGCTCAAAAGCGTCTTCAGGCGATTCGGCGGGTGCGGCAACTTCCGTGTGCATTGCTGGTGGCACGGGTTCACGTCTGATAACTGCCTCGACCAAGCCGAGTTGCACCAGGCGTTTGGCGACTGACGATCCCACTCCAGCCCTGTTCAGGGCTTCCGTGCGGTTGTGATCGCCCGTGGCCAGAATGTCCATCAACGCCTGCTGTTTGACGGTCAGTCGTTCTGTAACTGTCTGGCCGGTGGCCCGCAGGTAAGTAACCTTTCTGAGCTGCGGCTGGCGCAATGCCGAGGGAACCAGGGATTTAAGTGTCAAACCGGGTGCACATACATAATACTTGCTGATCCAGAGTCCCAGCTCAATGAGTTTCTCCGTGAGTAGCGGACGCGGATTGATGACCTTCACAATTGGCGGGTGAGTGTGTTCCCATTCAGCGGTGGATACACGAGTGCAGATCCCATCCACGCTCCGTCCCTGCCGCCCATAGGGTACGGTTACACATACACCCGGTTGAACCTGTGTGATCAAGTCAGCCGGTACACTGTATGAATAAAGACGGGGCGTGCGTATTTCAACCGCGACCTCGGCCACCAATCCCTGGACTTGTTGACCTTCACCGGGCACCAGCCACAGTTGGCGTGCTTTTGAGTTTTCGGACTGACTGCTCAAGACTACCTCAAGGCGAAATTATCAGTCGCTGACCTATGCCGCACACGTTGCCATATCCTGGCAGTCTTGGCAAGCGGCTACTGGCTAGGGTACTTTCTTTAGACGATAAATCCTTAGTATGGAAATTCGAGCCCTCAGCCATGAGGATCAGAGGCGGTATGCTCCCGGCACCTGACACAAATAGCGAAAAAAGCCGCCTGTTGGTGGTGGAAGATGAGCCCGCCACGCTGGCACTGCTGAAGTGTCAACTTCAAAAGACCGGTTATGAGGTAATGGGGTGTACTAACGGCAGAGAGGCCGTTGAGATTTTAAACCGAGTTGGCGCGGATGTAGTCATAACCGACTGGTCGATGCCCGAGATGAACGGTATCGATCTTTGCCGGGCGATCCACGAGCTGCGCGAAACTGGTGTCCTGTGGCTGGTTCATGTCATTCTGCTCACCGCCCATAACGACAAGCAGCACGTGGTTGAAGCTTTCGAGGCCGGAGCAGACGATTTTTTATCCAAACCATACGACCTCCAGGAGTTGTTGGCGCGTATCCGTGTTGGTCAGCGGGTCTTACGCCTGCAATCCGAGCTACTGGAACGCCAGCTCGAATTGGCCAAGTCTAACGCGCAGATGACCATCTTGAATCAAAAGCTTGGACGATTGGCCAACACCGATGCCCTCACGTCCCTGCCCAACCGTCGCCACGTGCTGGATCGCTACGCCGATGCCTGGGAATTGGCCAAACGCAGCAATCAGCCGATCAGTTGCATCATGGCCGATGTCGATCATTTCAAAAAGGTCAACGACACCTACGGTCATAACACCGGTGACTGCGTCCTGCGCGAGATGGCCCAACGAATTCAGAGCCAACTGCGTCGATACGATTTATGTGGGCGTTTCGGCGGCGAGGAGTTCCTGATTATCTGCCCTGGTATCACTGCTGATGGAGCCGCGGTTCTGGCCGAGCGCATCCGCCTGAAGATCGCCGCGCGGAAGGTAGACGCTAATGGCACCGCAATTAAAGTTACAATGAGTTTCGGCGTCGCCAGCACTCAGTCCGGATACGAAGATCCCGAAATCCTCACTGCCCAGGCGGATAAGATGCTCTATGCCGCCAAGGAGCATGGTCGCAACCAGGTCTGGCTGAAGGAAGCTCAGCAGCCAGGTCATAAGCTGGAGTCTATCGATCTATCCTGCTCCTGAACCTCCCGAACCCGTCCCGGGCCGCGCCACTGACTGAATCCACCTGATACGCTACAATCACCGCATGCGTATTCTGATTACCAACGACGACGGGATATTGGCCCCGGGGATTGAGGCCCTCTATCGCGCGGTGTGCGATTTGGGCGAGGTCGAGGTGGTGGCGCCAGAGACCAGCCAGTCAGCCTCGGGACACGCCATCACCGTGCGCACGCCGATGGTGGTCCACCGCGTGCATGTCAACGGCGTGTTCCATGGCTGGAGCGTTGACGGCCGGCCGGCGGACTGTGTGAAGCTGGCCATGGTCGAGCTACTCGAACAGCCGCCGGACTTTGTGCTCAGTGGTATCAACGCCGGCGTCAACACGGGCGTCAATGTGCTTTATAGCGGTACCGTGGCCGGAGCAGTGGAAGGAGCCTTCTTCGGGGTCCCCTCCATGGCCTTTTCCCTGGAGCTATCGGACGAATTGGATTTTAAGCGAGCCGGGAAGATTGCCCGCTCGATCTTTCAACGCTTTGCGGCGGCCAGGCCGGAGCCGGGAACGTGCCTCAACATCAATATCCCAGCACTCGACCGCGGCTGGCCAGTGGGCGTGTGCTGCTGCCCGCAGGGTACCGTGCCCATGGAAGAGCGTTACGAAAAACGGGTCACGACCGAGGGACACACCATGTACTGGCTCGATGGGAACTTCCCGGAGACGGGTTTGCCGCCTGATAGTGATCAGGCCGCCATTGGCAGGCAGTACGTCACGGTGACCCCCCTGCGCTTCAACATGACCGACGAGCACATGCTGCGACAGGTTGCGAACTGGTCCTGGCCTCAGGATTTCAGTTGAGGCATACATCGGGATCGGTGGCCTGGACAAATGAAAACGCGCCACTTGCCAACCGGGTCAAGTGACGCGTGTTTTTTACTTGGAAGCTGATTCGTGGTCAGTTGGCGTTTTCGAGCGGTACAATCGAGACAAAACGCCCACGGAATTGCACTACCCCCTCCGTCAAGGCAAATAGTGTGTCATCGCGTCCACGGCCAACGTTGGCCCCGGGCTTGAACGGGGTACCACACTGTCGCACGATGATTGCTCCCGTCTTGGCCGCCTGCCCGCCGTAGAGTTTCACGCCGCGATACTGTGGATTGCTGTTGCGACCGTTCCGGGTGGAACCCTGTCCTTTTTTATGTGCCATGGCGTATCACTTTCGTCTGTCAATTACTGGATACACATAAACCGTGGATCTACACACACGGCGTCGAGCACAGTATATTAACTTTACCAGCCGGAAATGTGAAGTCTGATCAGGGGGATTTCAGACCGCCCACAGGTTCAACGCATAATCCAGCGCGTCTCATCTCTTTCGGGTGCCGCCAGCGAACGCGACGCCTCCGAACCAGGCAGTTGATACTTGATCTCCAATGTCTTACGGAGTGTAAAGTGCTTGGGATTGACGACTCGTTCCTTGCCATCCGGGCCGCGCTGAACGGTTTCGGGCTTATCAGGATCGTAAACCGGATTGGGTATAAAGAGTGTTTCGCCACTGAGCCCGGACACGTAAACCTTGAAGCTATTGATATTTAGGTCCATCTGCCTCCAGATGGCCACACACTCGCGGGCATTATCGTCGCCACTGAGCAATTCGCCGATACCGGGCGTGGGATGTACGAGGTACTTATGCGTTTTGCGATGGCGCTCGCGAATCGCCTCGAAGACCAGCGGACTGATGCCAACGTCGGTATCAATAACTTGCAGGTCTTCGGTGACAATCTGGAAAGTCGGGAAAAATAACTGACTGCGCGAGTCGGGATTGGTCACGGTATAAACCATGTACCAATAGACTTCGGATCGGTCGTTTCCCGGCAACAGGACCTCGATCCGCTGTGGATCGTCATATTTCAGCCCGAATTCCCAGGATACGCGGGTGGGGGCTGGCTCGGGCCCGGTGCCTACCAGGGGCTCAGCCTGAAAACCAAGCAGCAGCACAACAGCCGTGATCAGGTGCGGCATTCTCAGCTCCTAAGAGTCCACCAGCAGCAGACCATTATCCACTATATTGGTTGCGAATGATCTCGCTGCCCTTATTAGCCGGCAGGTTCAACGCGCCCAGAGCCTGCGAGGCGGCGGTACGAATCACCAGGTTCTCATCACCCTCGGCGATCGAGATGAGCTTGCCGATCGCCGCGTCGCCGAGTTGATTACCGCGGTGCTTGGCGGCTTCCGCCAGTGCCTCGAACATCGCCACGCGCATCTCCTCGGCCTCGCCTTCATCCAGGGCGACCTGGGCGATAGCTTCCTGGGCGGCGGCGGAGCTATCAAAGCCCAGTACGTTCGCCGCCGCCACACGCAATTCCGCATCCTTGCTGCTGACTGCCGAAATCAGCGCCGGCTGAGCCTGGGATACATCAAACATGGGATTGTCCGTGACCGCCAGCAAACGCAATGTGGCCGCGGCTTCCAGAGCCAGACTCGTACCTAACTCGGGTGTGATGGCGGTCACACCCACGGCCTTGGAAACTTTCTCCAGTATCTCCAGGATACGACCCGCGTCGGCTTCGGGCATGATCTCCGCCAGACGATGATCGGCGCGTACCAGGTCACGAACCTCCTCACGATCGCCCGCCTTACTGATTATCAAAACGGGCGTGGAGGCAAAACGAAATTCAGCCCGCAACTGCGTCAGCGCCTGAGCCAGGTCGGCATCCTGAATATCCGAGGCCAGAAAAACCGCATCCAACGAAGGCACGTTCTCCCGAACCTTCTGCAACCCACGGAATAGTTCCGCGTCTGTCAAAGTTTCGAAGCCAGCGTCACGCAACAGGCCGGCAATACGATTCGCACTCTCGGCGTCGGGATCCACGACCAACGCATTACGCGCTCCGCCAGACAGCATCAGCGCTTCGGACAGCACCGGCATCAGATTCTGGTAATTCAGGAAGGTTTCCGTCGGACGAGCATTTCCCAGCGTCAGGCCGGCCCGGATACGCACCATGCGGTCCGGGAAGGAAAGGGCCTCGGCCAAGGGCAACCGGCCATCTGCATCTACCACAACGCTGGCGGGGCCGGCGGTGTTATGCAGCGCCTGGATGGCACCCAGGGCAACGGCCGGATCACCGTCGTCAAGCGCCAGCGCTAATACCTTCAAGCACACGCCTGGCCCGGCGGTCTGGGCAAAATAGGCGGCGCTGGGGTAGTTATCCGGCCGCGTCCGATCCACTTCGTCATCCCGCAATTGCGCTTCCCGCCGGAAGTCCGCCGCCACCCATAGTGCCAGGGCGGCCTGTAGGTTCGGATCGAGCAGCAGCGCCTCTTCGCAACAGCGCATGCACATGATCTCATTGAAGATCTGCGTGGGCACTTCGATGTTTTGCAGCAGATCGTCACGCCAGTACCAGATATTGGCGGTGTCCAGCCGCGGATCAGCCGCCAGTGAAGGTTGATCCGCGTAGTAGCCGCGCGCCAGCTTGAAAAACGCCGACGAGGCGGTCTCGGACTCATCAATCCTCAAACCGCGTTGCGCCAGAGCGCTCAAAGCCTGGTTGACGGCGGTCTGAACTTCCGGCGTGGTTCCGGAAGCACTCCGTAATTGCAGCAGGTACGGTATGGTTTGCGGATAACCGATACGTCCCAGGGCTTCCACGATGTAAGCCTTGACGACGTGGTCTTCCATTCGCAACGCGATAACCAGCGGATTCAACGCCGGCCGGTCGATCTGGGGCAGACAGCGCAGGATCGGTTGCGTGAGAGCTTCTTCGGCCGGATCACGCAGATATTGCACCATGAAAGGAGGCGCGTATTCGCCGGACTGCTTGAGCAGAGCCACCGAATTTTCATACATGCGCGGCGGGCCGCCCAGCCTCTTGATCCGCTCCTTGATGCGGGTGGGGTCGGCCTTGACCAGTTCCTCGCCCCGATCGAGCAGCTTGAGCACGGCCTGTACCGACTCGCCAACGACTGGGTTGTCGGTCAACTGGAGCAGGATATCGCGGCGTCTCTTGACCCGATCGGTGAATTCCAGCAGTGCCACCGGATCAGGATCGGCGCCTAACAAGGAGCGGAAGTTGGCGTGAGCCACGTCAAAGCGTCCGATGGCGCAGAAATACCAGCCATCGTCCGCCTCGTTCATTTGCTCACGACCGAGTTCGAGCAGGCGCGCGATCTCCTTGCCATTATCCTCCAGGGCGTCGTTGGCATAATCCTGTTCGAGCAGGAGCAACGCGCCCCCGAGGGCCGTGCGGGTGATCGTGCGATCGGCCAGCAGCGCAATACGGAAAGGCGACGGCTCGAGTTCCAGCAATTCGCCGAAGAATGACTCCGCTTGCTCGGAGTTTCGGTCGAGTATCGCCTGCGTCGCCGGCTGCCACTTGGCCCAGGAAGCCGCCGCGTCACCCGTGATGAAATCATCAGCCCGGGCAGTAGCCGTCAGACACAATCCCAGACCGGTTAACACGCCGACGAGGCGTAACCCACAAGTTGTACGCATAATTACCTCCAGGCAACGCAACCATCACGCCTGATCGCGCTGAAGTCGGATGGCCTACAAACAGTCGCGAATTATAGCGCCCGGCACTAGGCTGTCAAACTGGAGCCGGCACTTGGCACACTCCTCGGTGGATAACCCGCGAATCCCACTTAGTTGTCACACAGTTGACCGGCAGGCCGTTATTATGCTAGCCTAAGTCACGTTGGATACCGGGAAACCGGCGTGGTCACCAGCACGGCCGGTACTGGGCCGGAGTACTGGGATCACCTGAGTCGCGGATATTCTCAGGTTAACGCGTACAGCATGACGAATCCCGAAACATCACTTACATCGCCGCTTCGCATGGAACTTTTTACGTGGATTGGACGGCTGCGCTATATCCTGGCGGTCGGACTGGTATCGGCTGGCCTGTTTTTCACGCTCAATGGCCATTTTCTACCAACTGGTTTGGCACGTCCGGCCACCCTGGCCGTGGCCAATTCATTCATCCTGGCGGCAATTGTGCTGACGCTCGTCCTGCTGGCTGGCAGTTACGTGGGAACCTTGCTCGCTGGCCCCAAGCACTGTTATCGCGGCCTGACAATCGTCTCGCTCGGATTGGCGCTATGGGCCACAACTCGCGGAACAATTGATGAATGGCTGAAAATCAGTGCATCGGCGGGCGCTGTCGGTCCGCCCACCTCCGGGGCATATTGGCCATTATTATGCGAATACCTTTTTCTTTTATTAGTCATGCTGGGGGTTGCGGCACTGAGCGCGCTGGCGGTTCCGCTATCATCAAGCCCGGCGACTCCCATGATGCGCATCCGCCGCGCTTTCGCACTTAATACCGATAACCACCATCGTATGGAGGGCTTACTGGCCCTGCTGATCAACATAGGGGTGATTGGCATCCTGATGCTGGTGCTGACCGGCCCGGCCGAGGCCTGGACTTTGCGCGGGCAAGTTTATTTCGCCGTAGCCGTGTCCTGTGCCCTGGCGGTTTTCATCTCGACGCGGCTGGTGCGCGTGCGACATCCCATCTGGTTCTGGCCGGCTCCCATCCTGGCAGGCATCCTGGGGACATTCATTGCAGTGCTGAATCCCGATCTGCTGATTTCCGCCGGCTACAATCAGTTAAACTCGATTCCGGCCTGGGGCCTGGTCCGTCCCCTGCCAATTGAGATGGTGGGGGTCGGGGTGGCCGCGACCATCCTGTCCGTGCGAGCCACCACGCCACCGAAGACCATCTAGTCCTCGGAGCCCCGCATGCGCAGCCGTCGACGCAAACCGCGCCACGAGACTGGCGAGGAAATGCGCGCCCGCCTGGTCGCCGAAACCTCCGCCTATTTGACCGAATGCCTGCGCCATCCAGAACTTGCGGTCCGCATCCCTGTCGTATTGGCGATGCGCGCCCAGTTTCCGCGCTCGTTGACTTATGCCTTCTGGGAACCCATCCTCAACGGATAAGCCCATGAGACGCCTGACGTGCAACATTAACCGGCGCGGACGAATTGCCCGCGCCAGCAGTGGCATCCTTTTTCTGGTAGCTGCCATCCTGATCATCTGGCTGGGCATA
Organism: Planctomycetota bacterium; assembly: GCA_043820985.1. Taxonomy (GTDB): domain Bacteria; phylum Planctomycetota; class Phycisphaerae; order UBA1845; family Fen-1342; genus JAAYXS01. The sequence goes on along the minus strand of JBDRDH010000141.1, from coordinate 2,073 downwards.
CCCGCCACTGCCTGGATACGCTGGACTTTTTTCGTATTCCTGGCATTGTTCGGCGGTTTCCAGATATTTGAGGGCTGCGTCGGATGGTGCGCAACCCGAGCATTGGGTATCAAGACGCCGATGTAACCTTCGCGGCACCAGTCACTAACGGAAATTCGATACGCAATCGGTCATTATGCGGATACTCGTCATCCAATTTGTTCCCGACACGCGCGGCAGACCCGTACCGCGTTTCGACCAGCAGCTTGGCACGCTGTTGGCATTACTTCGCAAACGCGAGCACGAGCTGGCCCTGCTGGGACTTCCCAGATTCAACCAGGAGGTCGTGAAGTCAATCCTGGCACGCCAGCTACCTCAGCTCATTTACGCTGATATATCGCCGGTATGCGTCGATGGGGCCCGCCGTACCCTCGAATACATCCAGCAGCACGAATTCCTGCCGATCGTGGTCGGCGGCGGGTATCCAACCGTCGATCCAGAGGGCAGCTTGAGCTTGCCCGGCGTCCAGGCGGCCGCCATCGGCGAACCGGATGCCTCCCTGGTCACCTACTTCGAGCGTATTAAAGATCCCGCCATCGGGCAGGTCGTCTCCGGTATATGGTTACGCGATGAGAGTGGCCTGTCGCAGCCGGACTTGCCATATCTGGTCGAGGATTTGAACTCACTACCCTTCCCGGAGCGTGACCTTTTCAACTGCGCCGAGCATGTTCGCCAAACCGGTCAGATCGAGGTCGCGGTTGGCCGTGGTTGCCCGCAAAAGTGTGCATATTGCCAGAACGATCGCCTGGCAGGCATCTACCAGGGCCGTGGCATGTGGACCCGCCGCCGCTCACCACAAAATGTGCTGGCCGAGATCAACCTGCTGCGCCAGCGTTATGCAGGCGTCCGACTGGTGCGATTCCTGGACCACGCTTTCGCTTTGGAACGTGAGTGGCTGGATGACTTCCTGAAGGTATACGCCACCCGCTGCCAACTACCGTTCCGCTGCCACCTGCGGCTCAATACCACCGACGAAGATGTCACCCAGCGCCTGGCGGCCACCGGCTGCGAACTGGTGGATGTCGAAGTCATCACCGCTAGCAACTTCATACGCAATGATATTTTCGACATGGATCTGTCCGGCGAGCAGATTGAAACTGGCTTCAAGGCACTCAAGTCCGCCGGCCTGCGCACGCGTGCGATCGTCTACCTGGGCGCGCCATACGAGAGTGAAGCCTCACTGGCGGAAACCCGGTCCCTGTTGCTACGCCTGCGGCCCGACCTGGTTGACATTCGCCCCTACTATCCCTTCCCCGGCACGCAGGCGCGCGAAACCAGTCGCGATAATGGCTGGCTGCATCTGGGCGGCGAGGAGCAATACCACCAGGATCGCGTGGGTCTCGATATGCCCGCCTGCCGGCCTAAAATCGTCGAGCCTTTCATCCGTCAGTTACGTAAAGACATCCCCGCGCCCGGTAATGGCCCCTGGTGGCGCCGCTGGTCACAAGCCTCGCGCACCGCCCTCAGCCACATTTTCCCGAAACGCCGCTGATAGTTCGGCTACTCCTTGAGGATTGAGAATTGGGTGGCCCATCGCTTCAGCGGTGGGGAACACGAATTTAGGGGGCAGGATCGTGGATCGAGGATTGAGGATTGAGGGTTGAGAATAGGGTGGCCCATCGCTTCAGCGGTGGTGGACACGAATTTAGGGGGCAGGATCGAGGGGTGAGGATTGGGGATTGAGGGTTGAGAATTGGGTGGCCAATCGCTTCAGCGGTGGGTGACACGAATTTAGGGGGCAGGATCGAGGGGTGAGGATTGAGGATTGAGGGTTGAGAATAGGGTGGCCCATCGCTTCAGCGGTGGGGGACACGAATTGACGATTGACGATTGACGATCGATGATCGGAGCCCGAGACACGCCTCCCCCTCCTCCTTTCTTAATTCACTCTTCGCCGGGTGCCATGCAACGCCGTCAACCAAGTCTGACGGTACGGGGGCGTTTCGGTTGAAAAAACTCGCTCTTTACTGTTTATATTCGCTTGCGGTAATTCGAGCGAAGACAGCAAAGAGCGAGGGACTGGATCATGGCCAA
>JBDRDH010000140.1:0-9552 GCA_043820985.1 Planctomycetota bacterium | reverse complement strand
ATCGCCCAAGCAGATAATCTGCTTAACCCCACGACGTTTGATGTCGGCCAGGACTGCTTCCAGGGCTTCCAGATTAGAATGAACGTCGCTGATAACAGCGAAAACGCGCTGTTGCATATTCACTACCGCCTGTGGCACGGCTGTGGATCCGGCTCCACCTAACTCGTGCCTGGCTCGCTCACACAAGCCGATCCTTGATCAAGCGCTGCCTGAGCACACCCAATCTAGTTTAGTCCCGCGGGTGGAGTACTGCTATCCACCCGCGGACTGGGCAGCGTGATCTGGTAGAATAGGCGCAGCCCCAGAGCAAATCAATTGCCTGGTATACGCGTCTGTACCGGTCGGAATAGCGGGCGCTGGCCGAGCTTATTTTACTGTTTGACCGTTGCCGTTGTGCCCCTCTTTGACTGATAAGACATAAAAACTGCCGTAAGTTGCCGAGCGGTCGCGGGCCAGAAGTTGTTGTGCCAGTTCCGTGTGTTGTTCGACATGTTCAAGAATAGAGGATGGGGGATCGAGCCGGTAACTGCCCGAGCGATAGATCATAATGGCGCCGGGGGCCGCGGTGCGCAACGCGCTTTTCAGAGTGGCTTCAAAGTCGCGCGGGCTCATCCAGTCAAAAATGTCGAGCAGATTGAAGCGCGAGATGGAACCGGCGGGCTGTGTATCCAGGTAAGGCCCCAACCAGCCATTGACCACTTTCACCCGGTCCAGATTGCGGCGCAATATCTCGAAGTTTTCTTCCAGGAGATATGGCGGTACCCGTTTGCCGCGAAAGCGTCCCGAGGCGGCCAGGCTCAGGAAGTAATTGTCGTATACCGGCACCTTGGTTAAGGCATACTCCACGCGTTCCTTAACATATTCGTACATGTCGTGCCGGTCATCGACCAGACGGAATTGGTTCGGGTGCACGCCGGCCAGATACATGAGCGGCCGAAACTGGACAAAACGGCGGGCCCAGGGGCCCCACAGTTTGGGGGCGGCGTACTTCTCATACCAGGCTTTCTGCTCCTCCAGGGAACGTAGCTCAAAGAACTGCTCGACATGCTGTTTTTTGATACCCAGGAGATTCAGAAAACGCCTCAGGAGCCGGCAAAACAGGCCCATGCGCCCGAAGCGATAGAGATCGCGCGCCACCATCCACAGGTTCTTGTCCCAGAACTGCCGCGAACGGGCCGAGATGTTAGGTCGCAGCTTGCCGTGATAGACCCGGGTCACCACCGCCGGATTTCGGGCGGCGAAGATATCGAAAAACGTGGCGTGATCCAGTGTCTTTATCCCCGCCAGCTTAAGCTCCAGGATAGCGTTTTGGGCCGGGTTGCCGTCAATCGCGATCAGTCCGCGCGGGCTCTGACAGAGGAAATTCAGTGGGTTGCAGCCGGCCGAACTGATGGAAATGACTACGTCTTCAGAGTTCAGCTTGAACGCCTGACGGTCCATCTCCGGATCTTCCCAGGACATATTGAACACAATGCCACTGAAGACCAGGCGTTCCAGCACACCTCGGCCAGCCGGGACCGGCATGTCAATCACTTGATACATTGCCTAGCTGCTCCGGCGCCCGACGGCGGTGAAGTTGTAGCCCCCCAGCCAGTTCTGAAAATCGACTTCACCAAAAATCGCACGCATTTTTCGCTCGTATGATTGCAGCGTTTCCACGTGGTTCAGCCGCAGCCAACCACGCATCAAGCCGCCGAACGGCCCCCACCCACGGAACTGCCCGAAATCGAGCACCACCAGCCGCCCACCGATCTTTAGATGATCATAGGCGCGTTCCAGGGCGGCCGCCCAATCGGGAATCATTGTCAGGCTATAGCCAAATATTATCCCATCGTAGCGCTGATCGAGCGCGAGTGTGCCGGCATCAGCCTGGATCAGGCTGACATTCGACCAATTCCGCACGGTGACACGTCGTTGCGCCCGTTGAAGCATATCGGCCGAGAAGTCCAAGCCAATCAGATGACCGGTCCGAGCATCGAGCCGATCCAGGATGTAGGAGAAGTTAAGCCCTGTGCCACAACCGACTTCCAGCACTTGGCTGCCGGGTTGCAAGCGTAGTTTAGCTACCGCCCGACGACGACCATGCAGGATCATCCAGCGCGTGCTGTCATATACCAGGGCATGGTACCGATAGAAACGTTGAACCGCTGTTTGAGTCAAAGATCCAATCTCTCCAGATAGACAAGGCCGGTCACACGCCAGTGATTGTCAGTTCCAGTTGGCGGACCGCCACACTTTGCCAGGGATGGTCCAAGTCCGTAACGGGGCGCGGCTGAATGCCCGTATCGGGTATGTTAACCGGCAGGGCCCCTGACGCCAAAGGTGGCGGCCGGAAAACGGCCACACCTCTGCCAGCCGGCCGGAGCACTTCCGGGATTCTCCCCAATGAGGAGCAGTGTTGGCATAGTATGGTTGACACTGGCAGGTTGGGGGCAGAGAATCAAACGGAAAGTGGATCGTGGGTAGCGATGCGTGTGTTCCGGCAGCAGTCACGCGCCACAGCCGGATGATATGGAGGTCGTAGCGGTCATGGATCAACCCTCAACGCATTTGAAAATCAAGCGCGCCGACGTTGTCGCCGTCGTTGAGTTTGCCGACCGCAAGATCCTGGAGGAACTCTCGATCCAGGAGATCGGCGACGAATTGACTAGCTTGGTTTCGTCCGAGCCGGGTATCAAGTTGTTGCTGAACTTCAGGAACGTCGATCACCTATCCAGCGCCGCACTGGGTATGCTGATAACACTCAACCGCAAAGTCCAGGATCAGAAGGGAGCCCTGAAGCTGTCCGATATCAATCGTCAGATCTTCGAAGTGTTTAAAATCACCAAACTAAACCGTGTTTTTGATATCCACGACACGGCGGATCAGGCGATTTCCGGTTTCGGGGCCATGTAGAGCCAACCGGAGGTCCGTACACAACGGCGCCACGGTACAGCCATGAAAGTCCCTCCCGACTTTGGCGTGGATGACGGCGAACTGCGCGAGATGTCCATCCCCAATGATCTGCGCAGCGTCAGGCAACCCGAAATTCGTATCATGAAAGAATTGCTACGGTGCGGGTACGACGCGGACACGATCTTCGGCGTTAAACTGGCCCTGGAGGAAGCACTGGCGAACGCGGTCAGGCACGGCAACCAATGTGATTCCGCCAAGGAGATCATTATTCGGTACCATGTAAATCCGGCCCGGGTGGTAATCATGGTACGGGACCAGGGCTGTGGATTCTCTCCAGGGAGTGTTCCCGATCCTACCGCCGAGGAAAATATCGAACGTCCCAGCGGACGGGGCATCATGCTCATGCAGTCATATATGACCAAAGTGCGTTTCAATAAACGCGGCAACGAGGTCTGGTTACTCAAGGAAAAACAGGGAAATCACAATTGAGTGCGGATAATTATCCTGACGAATCGTTTTCCCTGGACAGCTATGAAGTCGAGGGGATCACGGTAGTGACTCTGCCGCGGACTATACCACCTTCAGCAATGGAAAAATTCAAAACCGAATTGCTGGCATTAGCTAACACGTCACAACGAGCAATTATCCTGGATCTCTCCAACCTGCATTTTGCGAATTCCGCGGTCCTGGGAGTGATTGTGTCCGCGCATCGCGCCTGCCACGAGCGGGGCGATACTTTGTGTTTTATCAAACCGCGGGATGCCGTGGCGCAACTACTTCGGATTTCTCAACTTGACCGCCTGATTCTGTCCTACCCCAATTTTGAAGCAGCGCGCGTCGCACTAATGAATCAATCAGGTTAAGGCAATCACCTGTTAACGCTTTCCCGATGACCGTCATGGAGTGCTGATCTGCCATGCAGGGAGTGCACTGATTGCCGACTGCACATGTCGCAATTGTAGGGCGCCGCGTTGCTGCTGCTTTGCTCAACGGTCACAAGCGCGTGGAGTCTCGATTCTCCCAGCGTCGCCAGGTACCCATGGGACGTGTCAACAGAGGCGACATTGTGCATTTCAAGATTTCTGGTGGTGTTATTATAGGAACATCCACTATTACACGGGCACTTCAGTTCACCGGTCTGACACCGGCGCGCATTCGAGGGTTACAGCGAAAATACAACTGCCAGGTACAAGCTCCCAGTAAATACTGGCAGGATCGGTACGGATGTCGCTACGGTTTGCTGGCTTGGATAACCAGCCTGCGCCCGCCTCCGGCCAGGCTGCTTCTTCCACGACAATACGGCTGCGGCTGGCTGGTTCTGGGGACCTGTTGAGTGCTACTTTATGTGCTCGGGCGCTTGGCAATGAGTCAGCATTCGCTATACTGCGGGACTCGCTGGCTTATGGCGAACCAGGACGGAACGAAGGTTATCAGGAGTGCGCCCAGACCATGCCCACTATCAGCCAACTAATTCGGCGACCGCGTCGAATCGCGCTCAAGAAGTCGAAGGTGCGCGATCTTGAGAGTTGCCCGCAGCGCCGCGGAGTATGCCTGCAAGTCAAGACCCAGACGCCGAAAAAGCCCAATTCCGCTTTGCGCAAGGTAGCTCGCGTGCGTCTGACGAACGGTCGCGAAGTGACCGCATACATCCCCGGCGTGGATCACAACCTGCAAGAACACTCGATCGTGCTGGTGCGCGGCGGCCGGGTGCGTGATCTGCCGGGAGTGCGATATCACATCGTCCGTGGCAAGCTGGATTGTGTCGCCGTCTCGAACGACAAGGAGGGCAAGGGCCGCAATCGCGGACGGAGTAAATACGGCGTTAAACGGAAGAAGAAATAAGGATATCCCCGTGGAATCCGACTTGGTGAGGAGCTCCGACGGATTCTGAGTGAATTGGAATGCCTGGCAAGTGCTAATCGGGTGAAGAATGGCCTACAAGAGGTTCACACAATCACAGAACCAACTGAGCGGTGACCCACGCTACAACAGCAAGACCGCGTCCAAGTTCATCAATTGCTTGATGCTGGATGGTAAAAAGTCCGTTGCGCTGCGCGCTTTTTACGACGCGATGGATCGCATCAGCAAGAAGATTCAGGATGTGCCACCCATCGAGGTATTCGAAAAGGCTCTGGATAACGTCAAGCCAAATATCGAGGTGCGTTCACGACGTGTCGGTGGTGCCAACTACCAGGTACCCATTCAGGTCAATCCCAAACGCCGCCAGTCGCTGGCTATTCGCTGGATGCTGTCAGCCACCCGTGGTAAACGCGGCCGCCCCATGGCCGAGCGCCTGGCAACCGAATTCATGGCGGCTTACAACGGCGAAGGCGATGCCATCAAGAAGAAGGAAGACGTGCACCGCATGGCCGACGCCAACAAGGCCTTCGCGCACTTCGCCTGGTCGCGACGTTAAAAAATCACCCCCTTGATACATCCGGCCGGGTAGCGCTACTCGGCCGTTTTGCTGCGCTGACGGTTGGCTCTCGCTCCCCCCAGGGGCCGAGTCGGTTGGCTCACAGTATAGCGCCCACACCAATGACAGGTGCTATCATGAGCACCATGAGCGAGATCCGTCCTCTGCCATGTAAACTGCCCCCGAGTGCCGAGGGAGCCGTGATCATCGTCAAGCGACTGGTGAAAGCCGGGCATAGCGCGTTGTTGGCAGGCGGTTGTACGCGCGACTTGCTGTTGGGACGGCAGCCCACGGACTACGACGTGGCCACGGACGCTCCCCCGGAGCGCATCAGCGCGCTATTTCGTACGACGCGCATGGTCGGCGCGCAGTTCGGCGTAGTGCTGGTGCGACAACAACGCCTCTGGATCGAGGTGGCGACTTTCCGCACCGACGGTCCTTACCGTGACGGGCGGCACCCTGATGTAGTCAGGTTTACCAATGCTCGTGAGGATGCCCGGCGACGCGATTTCACCGTCAACGGAATGTTCCTGGACCCATTGGCACGGACCGTAATTGACTATGTCGGTGGTCAGACGGATCTGGAGGCCGGTATTATCCGGGCGATTGGTGAGCCGACGGCGCGCTTTGAAGAAGATCATCTCCGTCTGGTTCGGGCAGTGCGCTTCGCGGCTCGTCTGGCTTTCGAGATTGAACCAGTTACGTTGGCCGCCATCCGGGAAAACGCGGACAAGCTTACGCGCGTGGCCGCCGAGCGGGTGTGCGAGGAGTTGCGAAAGATGCTGGAGCACTCCAGCCGGCAGGTGGCATATCGCCTGCTGCACGAAACCGGCCTGCTACCACACTTATGGCCGGCAGCCACCTGGGAGCCTACGCATATCGCGGCGGCCGAGGATTTGCTGGGGCGCCTGCCCGCGGATGCCGGTTTCGAGCTGGCCTTCGCCGCACTGCTTGCAGATCGCCCGGTACAGGAACTCGAACGTATCACTCGGGCGCTGACCTTCTCAAACGAACAGCGCGTGAATGTGGCCTGGCTGGTACAACATCGCTCCGATCTCCAGCAGCCTGAATCTTGCCGCCTGGCGGCCCTCAAGCGGTTGATGGCCCACCAGGTCTTCCACATGCTGCGCCAGTGGACTGAGGTGGATTACGAAACGCGGCCGGATGGCCCACAACGGAGAGCGGTCCTGCATCAGCGGCTGGCGGCCATCCCTCCAGAAAGCATCGCGCCCGCCCCGTTTGCAACCGGAGACGACCTGGCCCAGCGTCGGCTTCCGCCCGGTCCCCTCTACGCGGAGATTCTGGACATACTTTATACGCGTCAATTGGACGAAAGCCTTCGTTCGCGAACCGAGGCACTAGCCGCTCTGGATGAATTGCTACGCGAACGAGGTGCGCTGCAATGAAGTCCAGCCGCTTGACATGCCATAGACCCACTCGGAGGGTAGCCATCATGGCCGCTCTGCTCTTTCTGCCAGGATGTGCGTTGCACAATCAGGAAGAAGTAACTGATTCCGATCTGCCCGCCAAAGCGGCCAGCATCCGTTTTTGTCTGGCGAATCCGACGCCACAGGCTGACTATCAGACAATGCAGGACATGTCCGGGCAGACCGTATATGTCAGTCCGCAAGCGGCCTTGACCCGCATGGACGTGGCACGGATCCGGGCTCTGCATAGCCCGCGGCGCAGCATGTTGCAGGTGGTATTCAGTCCGGCCGGTGCTAAACGGCTCTATGCCCTCACCCGCCAGCACGCCGGTGCCCATCTGGCTGTGATCATCGACGGTGAATTAATCTGCGCCCCGCCAATCCATGGACCGGTTACCGACGGTCAATTGCATATCGTTGGGGATTTCTCACGAAAACAGGCCGAAGAACTGGCCGCGGCTGTCAATCGACAACAGGCACCATGAGCAAACACCTGGACAATCAGCTTGGCGATACCTGGCGGGAACTGACCATGAACCGGCCTGACTGCCGCAACGCGCTTTCACACGAACTGATCGCGGACCTGACGGCGGCGATCCAACAAGCCAGTTCTGATAAGAATGTACGAAGTATGATACTGACCGGCACGCCGCCCTCCTTCTGTGCCGGCCTCGATCTACGCGAAGTCACCGCCGCTGACACCGCTCACGACATTTCGCCACTGTTGACACTGCTCAAGACTCTTGAAGATGTGCCCAAGCCGGTTATTGCGGCGGTCAACGGACCAGCGATGGCTGGTGGAGCTGTTTTGGTCGCGGCATGTGACCTGGCGATATGTGCGGAATCCGCCAGTATCGGCTACCCGGGCGTACGCCGTGGACTGGTCGCCCCGATACTAATGACTTACCTCTGCCGGCAGGTAGGTGAGCGCCACGCTCGTTACCTGCTGCTGACCGGGCTGACAGTCGATGCCCGGCAAGCCCTGACGATGGGACTGGTTAATGAAGTAGTCGCCGACCGCGAGTTGATGACACGGGCGCGCCGGTTGGCGGCACATTTTGCCAAATTGCCCGCATCTGCCCTGGCCCAGGCCAAGGCCATGTTTACCCAGCGGCACGATCAGAGCGCCGCGGGTACGGATATATTAAGTGGTTCGAACACGGAACTCCCGCTCAGCTCGGACTCGCGGGCCGAGTTGAAGGAGTTCCTGGAATCCTGAGATACCTGGCTAGTGGCGATTGGCTGGCGGCGAGTTAGAATAGCTCTTCAGGCCGTACTCGACTGAGTCGGCCGCATTGATACAGACAAATTGTTCATCTTAAGGGTATGTGATTATGACCGGTCGTATCCGCCAACTGGCCGCACTCGGGCAAGCGATCTGGTATGACAATATAAGCCGCGAACTGATCGACTCTGGCAAGCTTCAGGAGTTGGTTGACGCTGGTATCGCGGGTGTGACTTCAAATCCCACGATCTTCCAGAAGGCCGTCGCCGGCAGCAGTGCGTACGATGATCTGATTCGTGAGGCGGCCCGCGCCGGACGGACGGCTGACGAGATCTATGAACAACTTGTAATCCGCGACATTCGCGACGCGGCCGAGATTTTGCGTCCGGTTTACAACGAGACACACGGGCGCGACGGCTACGTCAGTATTGAAGTCAATCCCAAGCTGGCTAACGATGCTGACGGCACGATCGCCGAGGCCCGCCGACTGTTCGCCACTATCGATCGACCCAACATCATGATCAAGGTGCCCGCCACGGATGCGGGATTGCCAGCCGTGACGACGTTGATCGGCGAAGGGATCAACGTGAACGTCACGCTGATTTTCGCGATTTCGATGTATGAGCGGGTAATGCAGGCCTATCTGGAGGGCCTGCGACGGCACCAGGGCAACGACCAGCCGCTTGGCCTGGTATCCTCGGTGGCCTCCTTCTTCGTCAGCCGGGTGGATTCGTTGACCGACAAAGTGCTTCAGCATCGCATCGAGCATGGCGAGAAGCATCTCGAACCGCTGCTGGGTCTGGCCGCCGTGGCGAACGCCAAGCTGGCTTATGCCCGCTACAAGGTGATTTTTGGGGGCGAGCCGTTCGCCGAGTTCCGCGCTAAAGGGGCTCGTCCGCAACGCCCGCTCTGGGCCAGCACCAGCGCCAAGAATCCCGCCTATCCGGATACCAAGTACGTCGATCCGCTCATCGGTGTGAACACGGTCAATACCGTCCCGCCGGCGACGCTGGAGGCGTTGCGCGATCATGGCGTCGTCGCCCAAACCATCGATAATGAGCTTTCACACGCCCGGGCGGTGATGGACGAACTGGCCGGCCTGAAGGTCGACATGGAATGGGTCACCGCCGCTCTGCTGGATGAAGGCGTCAAGCTGTTCGCCGATTCGTTCGACAAGCTGATGGCGGATATCGAAGCCAAACGCGCCAAGCTGCAAGTATCCTGACTGACAGATTGACTGACCCGATCCCCCACTATGAACCCTTGGCGTCCTCGGCGCTCCTGGCGTCTTGGCGGTTTCCCGGCGTGCTGTCGGGACGTTGCGAAAGGAAGCCGACGCTGGAGGCGAAGCAGCGTTCGCGGAGTTGTTCGTGGGCGTCCGCGTCGCGCTGATCCTCGGCGCGCAGGTCGTCGAGGTTGGCGTTGCAGCGGTCGCAGCCGGCCTGGGTGGCGTGAAAGTCGATGTAAAAGTTCCAGTCTTCGTCGAGCACGCCCAGCAGGTAACGACCCAGCGTCGAGCGTTTCAGGCAGGAGATGCCCTCTTCGCGCCGGATGTGCGCGACGGTGCTATCCTGCGCCAGATCGGCCTC